>JAJZCT010000287.1 GCA_021828925.1 Planctomycetota bacterium | reverse complement strand
CTGCACGCCATGGGGAATGCCGACTTACAACGTCTTCGGCTGGCAGAAGCCGTGTTACCTACTGCAGGACGGCTATGCCGACACGTTCAGCGAGTTGCTGGAAACCACCAGTTGGGACCATTACGGGGCTGAGTCGGGAAATCCACGATGCGCTAACTGCATGGTGCACAGCGGGTATGAGGCCAGTGCGGTCAATGACACCTTTGGATCTTTGCGTGGTCTGCTGGCCACGGCGCGGGCAACACTTTTTGGCGGTAGTTATGTGAATCGCGAAGCCCTTGAGGCGTTGCAGCAACCGGTGGAAAACACGCGTCATCATTTCATTCCCTTAAGCGTCAGTGCCGGTAAAACGACATCGGCCGAGAATCAGGAAACGCGATCGGCGTCGCGGGCTAATGATGCGATCAAGGTTTAATTTAAGACTGCTGCTTATAAGGGATTAAGAATTTTATATGACAACACAAGAACAGATGTCTAACGCCCCCGATTCGGCGGGTAGCCCCGCGGTTACGGAACATGAAAATCTTGAGGGGTACAATCCTCGGCTGGATTCCCTGCCGATGGTTCGGGATGTCGTGGAAAAGGCTTTCAGCTATCGCGGGGATGTGACGATTGTTAATCGCAAGGGCGATGCGGTTGAAGGCTATATCTTTGATCGGCAGGCGGAATCCTCGGATACGGCCCAATGGATTCTTCGAATGATTATCAAAGATTCCACCGATCGGGTAACGATCCGATATGAGGATATTGTCACGATTCATTTCACGGGTAAAGACCCGGCGGCGGGCAAGAGCTTTCAGACCTGGCTGAAAAAATATCAGGAAAAGAAGGCGGCGGGCGAAAAAAATATTCGCATTGATCCTGAGCCGCTCTGATCAACTTCTAAACGTTTGATATCCGCCCCGGCTGTTCCGCCGCTCCGGCGCGAGCGGCGCTGATGGTTAGTTCGATGGCTTTGTATTGGGCGGCGGCTTCGGGCGTGATCTGATGTTGGCGCTTGGCAAACTCACCGGCTTGGCGGGGTTGCAAATCAGGGGATTGCGGGCCGTCATGGCGTTTGAGCACGTGATAAAATTGATTGCGCTGGGCGGGAATCCAGCCGCTGTCGCGAATGAGGCGGCAGATCATTTCCTCGGAGAGGCGGAAGGATGTGCCGGCACTGCTGACGACATTTTCTTCCATCATGACACTGCCCATATCGTTGGCTCCAAAGAACAGGGCCAGTTGGCCGATCTTGGGGCCCATGGTTACCCAACTACTTTGCAGATTCTGCACGTTATCGAGATATAGCCGGGCCAGGGCCAGCATGCGCAGATATTCATTGGCATCGGCCAATCTAACGGTGCGGCCATTGTCGAATTCAAACGGTATGCCGGAATCGGGATTCCACTTGCGTTTTTTATCCAGAGGTGTGTTATCGGGTTGATAGGTCCAATGGATAAAGGCGGTGTAATGGGCGGGGGCGTTGGCCAAGGCCCAGTCCTGCCGCTGGCGCACGCGGCGCATATGGTCGATGCGATCTTCAATGGTTTCAATATGGCCAATGAGCATGGTGGCGCTGGTGTGCATGCCGAGTTTATGGGCTTCGGTCATTACATCCAGCCACTGATCGCCGGAGCATTTGCCCGGGCCGATACGGCTGCGGACGCGATCAGAAAATATTTCACCACCGCCGCCGGGGACCGTGGCCAGCCCCGCGGCCTTAAAGCGTGCGAGAACTTCCGAGACGGGCAAATCAAAAAACCGGGAAAATTCCACAAACTCGGGGGGGCTGAAGGCATGGATATGGACAGAGGGGAATTTTTCTCGTATGCCGCGGAGAAGCTCTTCATAGTAGGTAATCGGGAGGGCCGGATTCATGCCGCCCTGCATAAGAATCTGTGTGCCGCCGATGCTGACGAGTTCACGGATTTTTTCGTAAATTTGTTCGTAGGAAAGCGTATAGGCATCCGGTGCGGCGGGGTCGTTACGCTTGAACGCACAAAAGGTGCAGCGGGCGGTGCAGATATTGGTGTAATTAATGTTCCGGTCAATGACATACGTGCGGTAATCTTCCGGGTGCAGGCGCTGACTGACGGCAAAGGCCCAGCGGCCCAGATCAATCAGGGGGGCGTGATGATACAGTTCATTAAGCTGTTGTTCGGTGAGGCGGGCCTTGCCGTCAATGACGGCGTGGATATCAAATCCGGGCCGATAGCCGGTGGGCTGATGGAGGGGGGGGATAAGCAGGTCATTGTTAAATTCAATCATGGGGGTAGATTTCCAATCCAAGCGGCAGAATTAATAAAAAATCCGGGAATTCCAAACCGTCCCGCCAATCTTGCCGCAGTAGATGATAGTGTTTTTGACCTATATTGGGCAAGTGAGGCGGGCGTGACGGGGGCATGAAGCGCTATGGGCCGGGCCGGACGAAAATGTGACCCGATACAATTGGAATTTCTGCGGATATACTATGGCATAATGTCGGTCCCGCGAGGCCAGTATGGCGCTTGCCATGGCTGCGGGGTGCTTGGCTAGAATAGATGCCGCGCTTTGCCATGGCCTTGGCCAGGCGGCGCGGTACTGAAGTTATGTGGTAACAGGACTTAAGCAATGACTGATAATAATCCATCCATGAATTCCGGCGCACAAAGCGGAAATAATTCCAATGGAGGAGCAAATAGAGTATCCAACGGAGGACCCAACACGCCGGCGCGTAAGCGGCGACGGTGGCCTATCGTGGTGGGAATTGTACTGCTGCTGTTGGTATTGCTGATTCTGGCAATTCCCAGCATGCTGTGCACCGGGCCGGGGGTGAGGTTTGTTGAAGCACAAATTAACTCGCGCATCAGCGGCAGCGTGGCAATCGGGCGCATGTCATTAGGATGGTTTACGCCCGCCAAGTTGAACCGCGTGACGCTGAAAGATCCCAACGGGGATGTTGTGGTCGGCGATGTTAATGTCGTGACGCATCGCAGCATTCTGAATTTATTAACGGATTGGCATAATTTGGGAAATATTGCCATTGATATCAAGACGCTTACGCTTAGCCGCGACGGCAATCATCAGATTAATATCATGCAGGCACTGGCCAATCCGCATCCGGCGGCGGCATCACCCGCATCCACGCAACCGGCCGTATCGCAATCAACCCAGAGCAGCAGCACTGCAACCACGCTGCCAAAAATTAACACCACGCTGACATTGAACTTGGCTCAAGCGTCATTTACCTCACCGGGCTTGGAGTCTTTTCATGCGGACCATACGAGCCTGATCGTCGCGGTTGATACATTAGACAATAAGCCGATTCATGTACAGTTGGATACTGCCGCCGGTCTGGTAAATCAGGCCCGCGGCAAAATTCATTTAGCGGCGGTCATCAACGCGATTGCCAATGGGCAGATTATGCCTGTCGCAAACATGACCGGGACGGTCACCGCGGGAATACAAAAGCTTAATCTTGCGGGGCTGGCGCCGATATTAAGTATGGCGGGAGTGAAGGTTTCTCCGAGTGGTGATTTGACGCTGGCCCTGGCGGCCAAGATTCCTTCACCCGGGACAGGCTCGGTCATGGGTCATATCCTGGTGAAAAATGCGGCACTTTCTGGTGCAATGTTGAAGGGGGATTCCCCCCAGTTGGGAACGGTGCAGGTTCCGATCAACGCTTCCTGGCAGGCGGATGATTATCAGATTAGCGCGCTGGGCATTGAGACCGCACTGGGCGGGGCGGCGGTCGCGGGGCATGGATCTATTGCCACGGTATTGGCGGTGCTGCATCATCAACCGGTTTCAGATAAGCTTGCCGTGTTTAACATTACGGCATCCGCTCCGCTGGCGCAGACGCTTACCGCGCTGCCTCATGTGATTGCTTTGCCCAGCGGTCTGCATTTTGTCGGCGGACAAACCACGGTTACGGCGGTGATCAGTTTGGGGCATGTCGGCCCAGCGATTGCCCAGAGTCCTCGCGGGGCGTTGCCGCTGGTGAACAGTGGGGTTACCTTTACCATTTTTCCATTGCATTGGACACAGGCGAACGGTGGACCCAACGGGTCAGCTGCGGCGACTGGCACGGTGGCCTTTAATACGCTGGGCAAGCCCGTTCAGGCTGATGTTCACCTGCATATTGCGCAGGCTAAAGCCAAGCCGGCGGACTTTTCTCTAGTGGCGAATTTAACAGCCATAAAAAATGGAGAAATTCTGCCGTTGAATCAATTGACCGGCAAACTCAAACTGCTGGTATCCAATCTTGATCTTACGGCCATTTCCCAGATTTTGCCGCGCACGAGTCGATCCATTGTATTTCATGGTGTGGTGAACGGGAACATTTCTGTGAACGCGCCCGAAGCGGGCAGCGGAGAAATTTCCGGACCGCTGACGATTACCAACTGTGCTTTGGGCGGCACGCTGCTGAAGGGAGATCAACCGCAAGTTGGCACGGTGACGCTGCCAGTGGATATTTCATGGAAAGGAAACCGATTTCATGTTGGTTCAGTGGGGCTGAAATCGAGCAATCTTCGAATGCTGGTATCGGGTGATGCCACGTTGGCGGAGCTTAAAGCCATCCAGGATAATCAGGTTGACTGGGGCGCATCAGACTTGCACGTAAGCAGCTATTGCAACCTTGGCTGGTTCACGTCAAGCTTTCGGCACACGCTGGGCTTGGAGAAGCTGGCACTGCGGCTGCGGCACGGCATCATGACTATGCAGGCTGCTTTAACAAGCAAAGGAAAGCAATCAATCGGGCAAGAGACGCTGTCGCTTACCGATTTGCGCGGCACATGGAAAAAAACGCCGTTTGTCATCAATCCGGTTCTGGTCGGGGCGAACTTTCAACGCTCGGGCAGCCAGTGGAATCTGATTAAGGGTATGTTGGATCAGGCGGCTACTGCGAATGGCAAGCCGGAAAGTACGCCGCAGTTAAATGTTCTGGTGACGGGACAAAACCATGGAGCGTACGCGTTAAGCATGCAGGCGGTGCTGGCCAATATGGTGCAGGAGGCGGC
>JAJZCT010000286.1 GCA_021828925.1 Planctomycetota bacterium | reverse complement strand
TAAGAAGTGCCAATGAAGGGGAGAAACCGGAAGACGGAATTTTTTTGTTGAACATTCCGCTGTTGCCGGTAAGATGGCACTGTTTACTATCGGGTGGTAAGGCCTGCGTGCCGTCTCTGAAGCTGCGAAATGCTGTTAAGCCTTCAGAAATAGTGCGGAGGTTCCGGTAGAACCGATAACGAAAGGGAGACGGGACGCAAGGGTGCGGTGGAGTTGGTAATACTGCGGCGTATAATTTTGAAACGCTCGGAGTTGGATGCTATGTCGATGAGGAGTTTGTGAATGAATCGCACGCGATGGCGGCTGGGTTTTATGGCGATTCTGTTGGGGCTGGCGATGGGTTTACCCGCCGTGGTCCAGGCAGCAGCGCCGATCAGCAAGGCGGCGGCAAAAAAGGCCGGATTTGAGCGGCTGTGGGAATTGCCGGTTGGCTTAGGTGCTCACACGGGTGACTCCGTGGCCAAATTATGGCACCTGGGAAACAACTTAATTGTTCTCACGCGTCACGGCTACATGGTCTCTATTCGCTCTCAGGTCGGCACGATTCGCTGGACCATTAAAATTCCGGGTACCGCCGGCAGCATCTCCCAGCCAAAACCCTTCGCCAAAGGTCAGTTCATGCTTCTGGTCAGCGGACACATGCTGATTTTAGATTCGCGCACGGGATCGATTATTCATAATAAATCGTTACACCTGGCCCCCGGGACCAGTCCGATCATGAAAGATAATACGGTTCTCATCGGATCATTGCACAATCGGATGTATGCATTATCTGCCAATTGGCCCCCGCGCCAGCTCTGGTTCCAACTTGACCGGGGCGATTCGTTCGTTACGGATCCGGCTGTAGTGGACGGATCCGTGGTTTTTGGAAGCCGCAACGGAATTATTTTCTCCCGCAACCTTTCTGACGGCACCGGCGGGTGGAAGCGCCATGTTGGCGGCCATCTGCTGGCCAACCCGGTCGCTGCGCACGGCGTAGTCTATTTTCCGTGCATGGACAGCAATGTTTACGCAGTCGATGCGCAAACCGGAGTATCGCCCTGGATAGCCCGTCTCCCTGGTGAATTGGAATTCTCTCCGGTTGTACTGAAGAACCATTTGCTGGTTCCAACGGGTGGGGTTGGTCTGTTTTCGCTCTCCATGAAAACCGGCCTGAAGCAATGGGGACCCATTCCCCACGGTTTTCGTGTTGTAGGGCGTAAAGGCAGCGAAATATTTGTCGCTACGACCGACGGCACCATTGCCGTGGCCAATGTCCTGACCGGGCATGTCCTTAAGACCATGCCTTATAATCAGGCATCTGTTTTTCTGCGTAACAGCAAAACCTCCCATATTTTCCTGGCTGCCGTCAAGGGTGACGTGGAAGAACTTAAGCCCTTGCGTAGACAATGACACTCTTAGCTATAAAGTAAGTTTGATGAATCCTGATTTTGTACCCGTGCGCCGCGCGCTTGTTTCGGTGTCTGATAAAGCCGGCCTGGTCGAACTGGCCGCCATATTAAGCCGGGAATTTTCCATTGAGATTATCTCCACCGGCGGAACCGCCCGCGCCTTGGCGGCGGCCGGCGTGAGCGTAAAAGATATTTCGCAAGTCACCGGTTTTCCCGAAATGATGGATGGCCGAGTTAAAACGCTTCACCCCGTCGTGCATGGCGGATTGCTGGCGCTAAGGGATAATCAGGAACATCTTGCGGCCATGCACGCGCACAATATCCACACCATTGACCTGCTGATTGTGAATCTTTATCCCTTTGAACAGGTTACCGCCCGGAAAGATTGCACGCTGGAACATGCCATTGAAAATATTGATATTGGCGGACCCGCGATGATCCGTTCGGCGGCTAAAAATCATCGCAGTGTTGCGGTCATTACGGATGTATCGCAATATGAAACGCTCATCCGCGAGCTAAGAAGTCACAAGGGTGCAACACAATTATCATTCCGCAATACGCTGGCCGCCGCCGCATTCGCCCGCACCGCCCGCTATGATGCCGCTATTACCAGTTATCTAAACGGGCATTACGCCCCTGCCCCCGCGTCAGCCTTGCCGCCGGTTTTGGCCCCTGTGCTGTGCCTGGAACAGACGCTGCGTTATGGGGAAAATCCGCACCAGCCCGGCGCTTTGTACGCCGCCGCCGGAGAAAAACGCGGGCTAGCCGGCGCTGTGCAATTACATGGCAAAGCACTTTCTTATATGAATTTACTGGACGCGGATGCGGCCATGGCCCTGGTATCCGAATTTTCCCAACCGGCCGCCGCGATTATTAAACATGCCAATCCCTGCGGCTGTGCCGTTGCCGAAACGCTTGCCGACGCATTTGATTTGGCGTATGCGGGTGACCCGGTGGCGGCATTCGGGGGCATTGTGGCGTTTAACCGCCGCGTCGATAAAACCACAGCGGAAAAAATTGTCGCGGGAAAGCGTTTCATTGAAGTGCTCCTGGCCCCAGGATTTGATGCCGATGCCTTAACACTTTTGCAACAGCGCTGGGCGGATTGCCGTGTGTTATGCGTGGAAAAGCCGGGGCAGGAAGCATTGACCTTCCGCACTATCTCCGGTGGCGTACTGGCACAGAAAGCGGATGATATCGGATTTGAGCAAAACACGGCAAAAGTGGTTTCCCGGCAACAGCCGGATGCGGCGCAATGGAGCGATTTGGCCTTCGCCGCTGTGACCTGCAAGCATGTTAAAAGTAATTCCATAACGCTGGTGCGGGATGGGCAGCTTTTAGGTGCCGGTGCCGGGCAAATGAGTCGGGTGACCAGTTGTCGGCTTGCGGTTGATCTGGCCCGCCAGAATGGCCATGGGGAAAAACTTGTCGGAGCAACGGTTGCCTCGGATGCGTTTTTTCCGTTTCCCGATGGCCCGGAAATTCTTATCGCGGCCGGCGTGAAAGCCATTATTCAGCCCGGCGGATCCAAAAAAGACGACCTGACCATTGACCTGTGTAATCGGCATGATGTGGTGCTGGTATTCACCGGCGTGCGGCACTTCCGGCACTGAAAGATTGTCACTGTGCCATAACGGCAAACAGGCTTAATTGCTCGCCGGGCAGGGCTTTGCGGTCCGGTGCGCCCAGCCAGTCAGTTCTTTGAAATTGGTGCGAGAGGGTCAGTATTGGTGCGATCCGCCCATCGGTTTCAAACACGGCGCGCAGCTTGATCGGGCAGTTGCATTGGCGGCTGCGGTGCAAAAGCACAACGTGGTGCAGTTGGTGCTCCGGGCCATATTTCGCCAGCGTCCGATCCAAAATACGTTGAACCAGCTCCAACGCCTGGGGATTCGACAAATGGCCCGCGCCACCCATGATGCGTTTTTTCAGCCGCTCCGGCCGGCGGCTTTGCAACTGCATTTCTGGATCATAATTGCTTTCAATCGCCAGGATGCCCGCACCGGCAAATACTTCCACAAGTTCCGGCGGCGCTTGTCCCAAATCGGTGGCATATCCCACCCGCGTTTGCTGACTTTGCAGCACGAATCCAAAGCTGCCCTTCTTATCATGCGGCAGGCGAACCGGTGTGCACGCCA
Source organism: Planctomycetota bacterium (assembly GCA_021828925.1). The sequence goes on along the minus strand of JAJZCT010000286.1, from coordinate 1,502 downwards.
CCGTTGGCAACGGATAAAATACCTCCTGATCAAACAGGGTGGTCAACTGCATCATCGGCTTGAGAACATCTTCCAGCCGCGCCAGACGGCGCAGAAGTTTTAATTGATTGCGGGGAATAAAAAGGCGAATGTTTTGCCGCAGCATCACGCGGAACCATGCGGGGTTGATATGATCGCCATCAAGATGTGTTAAAACAATGGCCCGAATGCTTGAAAGATCCAACCCGGTACCTGTCATGCGACGGTCCGCCGTCTTTGGACCGATTCCCGCATCGATGAGAATCGCATCCGGGCCGGCCCGTAATAATGACGCGTTGCCGCTCGAACCGCTGGCCAGAACGCATAACTCAAGATTCATCGCGGGATTATCCAAAAAGGGCACGACAGATTTCTCGCGGCAATTCCGCAGCGTGAAAAAATAACAGTGGTTATGATACGCCTCTCCCGGAGCTTTGGGCAAATTCCGCTTCTGCTTTATCGCCGGCAAATACGATTTTGCCCTCTGTAATCGTGTGCGCCACGCGACCTGTTACCTCTCGGCCACCAAACGGCGTGTTGCGGCTGCGGCTGAAGGATTTTTCCGGGTCAATCGTCCACTTTTCATCTGCCTGAATAATAACGATATCCCCCAGCGAACCAATAGCGAAGGTGCCGCGGTCTTTAAGGCCCGCGATGCGCGCCGGTTGTGCTGTCATTTTCCGTATGAGTTCCAGCCAGGACAGATGTCCCGGCTTTACCAGCGCTTCAACGTAAAGGGGCAGGGCGGTTTCCAAACCCAGAATACCAAATGGGGCACGATCAAATTCAAGTTCCTTTTCTTCGCGGGCGTGCGGGGCATGGTCGGTCGCCACGCAGTCAATGGTTCCATCAACCAAGGCTTCAATGCAGGCTTGCACGTCTTGCTGCGAACGCAGCGGCGGATTCATTTTGAAGTGGGTATCATAATTCGCACAGCAAGTATCGGTCAGCAGTAAGTGGTGGGGGGCTACCTCGGCGGTAACGTTTTGCCCCTGTTGCTTGGCTCGGCGAATTAATTCGCAGGCACCGGCGGTGCTGATGTGCTGCACGTGGTAGCGTGCCTTGATGCGGGCGTTAAGTTGTAGATCCCGCGCAATCATTAATTCTTCCGCCACCGCCGGTATTCCGCCAAGGCCTAAGCGCATTGCGGTAAGGCCTGCGTGCATGGCTCCGCCGGAAAGCGTCGGTTCTTCACAATGCTGGCTGATTAAACCATCAAACATTTTGACATATTGCAATGCTTTGAGCATCACCGCCGCCGAGGCCACGCCGCAGCCGTCATCGCTGAATCCCACCGCCCCGGCATCGTGCATTAACTGCAACTCGGCGAGCTCTTTTCCTTCGCGGCCCTTGGTTATGGCACCAAACGGCAGCACGCGGCACAAGGCGGTGCGCGCCGCCTGCGTGAGGACAAATTCAATCTGGGCGTCGGTATCAATGGCGGGGGTGGTATTGGGCATGCAGCAGATGGTGGGATCCCCGCC
>JAJZCT010000285.1 GCA_021828925.1 Planctomycetota bacterium | reverse complement strand
AATGGCGCTGAAAAGTGTCAGTTCAACGACAATTCCACGTTTATCAGCCTCGGATACGAAATTTTTAAGACGCTTAAAATACGCCGAATTGAACGAATTGAGGTTGAACTTGTTGCCGCCGTCACCAGCGCCGGGGATATTACTTCTTGCCCATGGACACACAAAATCACCGGGGTTTGTTGGGGCAAGTGTATTACCTGCGATTCCAAACGTTCCCGGAATTTCACGATAGGTTCCAGTAAAGGTGCGAGTTAAGTTAAAGCCACAAGCTTGAAGCGTATTTAAATATACGGTGTAGTTAAATTTGCGATTGATTACCGCACCGTAATGCTCACCGGAGGTGATCAGAATGGTCGGCTTCCCGTGGAACAGAAAGTAATGCGGGTTCGCAGGGTCTAGTTCAATGGGAGTTGCACTGATAATTACCTGCGGTAAAAATAGCAAAGTGGCAACCAGCAGGAGAGTAAAATTGCGAATAGCAACTACCATTACCCGGTAAGGCAAAATGCCCATGCTACATTTATCAATAGGATACCGGATTGAATAAGTTTTTTTCAGTACGGAAGTTGAATCGCGCCATGTCATGTGATGAATCCTTTTTTTAGATTGTGTAATCGTTGAGGGCGGTGCGGAAAACGGAGACGCACCGGACAATTCGGCTGATCTGAGCCGACATCGGAAATCTAGCACACTTCAATGGCGCAACATAATATCAAATTTGGTCAAGTTATTATCATTGTTAGTCAAACTAATGGGGCGTTATCGGGCCTCGAAGGTGCCGGGATTTCGTCTCCCATGCCTTAAGCTTTCATATTGCGGCATGTCGCGACATGCACGGAAAACGTTCGGTTTGTGTGTGACCGGAAAATCGCAATCCAGGCATCGCTGCACAATCGACCGCCGACACCTTGAATGCACGAAAGTTACGCGTCGATCACATTGGGCGTACCAATCTTGAGCATGATCGCGCTGTGCACAGGAATTGTGGCGCTAAATGAGGCTTTAACGCCCAAGTTTTTGCGTTGCCACAAATCCCGTATGGGCTGTTTACCACGCATGGATTTTTCTCCACGCCGCAAAACCGGGTCAACCATGGCCCAGTTTGGTATGGAAGCTATTCCGGGCACAAGACCAATATTAAATATCGCCACTGCCACCGTGCCGTCCCATAAGGGGCGTGCCCAGACTTCCACTGATCCCTGCCGGTCTACACGCTGCGCCTGCACGCCAAGTTCATCCTGATCCACCGCCAACACTTCTGTGTTGGTCATCAGGTCGGTGGTGAATTTATTAAGCTTTTCCAGGTCACAACCCAAAAGCAGCGGTGCCGCGAGCATGCACCAGAGCGTTATATGCGTAAGCTGTTCATGGGGGGTAAGCTTGGTCCAATGCAATGGGCCATCCTCAAAATATCCCCAGCCCACCACCAGCATATCCGGATCATTCCAATAGCCTGGACTGGCAAACGGAAATAACATGCCGTCGCTGCCAAAGCCGTTACGGGTCATGGCCCCCCATGAGTCGTTGATGTCACCACTGATCCGATAGCTATTGCCCCATACCGGAGATTTGCCCGCCCATGTCCAGACGTGCCCCATCCCATATTGGCACAGGCTGAAGAATATATCACGTCCGGATTTATATAGCGCTTCGCCCATTTCCCTGTACGGTTTGATGAATTGTTCCAGATCTGGATGTTTCGGGACCTCTCCACCATAGCTGCACCAGTCATATTTGAGATAATCCACACCCCAGCGGGCGTAGGTGTGGGCATCTTGTGATACATGGCCAAAACTGCCGGTATGGCCGCCGCAGGTTTTCGGCCCCGGTGAGGAATACACGCCGAAGCGCAGGCCGTGGCTGTGGACATAATCCGCAATGGTCTTCATATCACCAAACTTTTCAGTGGTTTTTATTTCTCCATCGGCGGTGCGGCCATTCTGCCAGCCGGCATCAATATTGATATACATAAATCCCTTGGCCGCCAGACCGCTATTTACCATGGCATCCGCGGCGGCGCGGGTGCGTTTGGCGTCATTGTTTTCGCCGTAGGCATTCCAGGAATTCCAGCCCATTTGCGGGGTCAGGGCCAGTTTATGTTCCCCGGCCAGTAGTCGCAGTGTGCGGTGCGCTGTGCCCAGACTGTTTTTTGCAGTCAGCCTGACCTTGTATTGCCCAGGCTGGTTGATTTTACCGGTGATAATTCCCTTATCATTCATCGTCAATCCATCCGGCAGGCCAACGGCGCTAAGGCTGACGGGGGCTTTGCCAGTGAAGGGAACACGGAAGAGAAAATCGTGGCCGGGCGTGGCACCGAATACACGCGGGCCATGAAATTCCGGTGTTTCCGGATCACCGCCGGCAATCTTCGGATAATCATGGGCACCCGGATAGAGCGGCAGAGCCACGGGGCGGGCGGTGGCACCGGCGGTCAGGGTAATCACCGGATTAAGCCAATCAGCGCGATCATAATCAATGCTGTTAACACCCGGCAACACCAGCAGTGTAAGCTCTTTGGCCCCGCGTAGATTCACGCTGATTTTGCGTGCTGGATCTCCCAGCCGCATGACGGGCGTGCGAGCTTTGGTTTTACCATCCACCAGAACTTCAAAAATCACCGCGCCTTGTTTCGAGTAGTCATCATCTAAGCCAACGGCAGCTGTGAAGGTAGCCGCCGCCTTTTTCAGATTGATACGAAAAATACTTTCGGCGTATGTTCCAATGCCGCGCTGGTACGTTTTACCCCCGACACTTAAAGCATTTCCGCTGACGCTTTTGTTTTTGGTTGGATTTCCCCAACCCTGCAGCATCATGCTGATATCCAAATCTTCAACGTGGATAATTCTCCCGGCCTTTGCCGCCCGGACATTCGCGGTGGCCAATACCGTTCCCGCCGCCGTCGCTGCCGCGGAGGCTGCAAATTTTATGACATCGCGCCGTTGCAGCCGAACCGAAGTTTGATCCATTTGTGTTTCTCCGCTATGCAATTATCTGGACAAAATCAGCAAGACTTTCAAAGTGAAGCCTGCTACAAAGATTGTAATCGTTCACGGGCAAAAGTGGCAAAATCAGCGGGAAAACGCCACTTTTTACATTCCGGATCTTGTTTTCGTGGTTTTTGCGACGTATAAACTTCAAGTTTCACGTTATTTCTTCCGCTTTTTGTGGTTTTGGGCCCATGAACGGTTACTCATTTATTTTGTCGGCAAAAAATGCATCCGCCGCATCCATTTCTCACAGGCCGGGCCCCACTTGTCTATACCGCGTCTTTTCCCCACTCCAAAGCCGTGACCGCCACGCTTGTAAACCCGTAATTCAGCCGGAACGTCGTTATGCCGCAAGGCCTTATAAAAACGAATTTCGTTTTGCGGCATTACCACCTTATCGTCACGGGCATAACAGATAAAGGCTGGAGGCGTCAGGGGCGTCACATTGAGTTCGCTGGAAAAATACTCGGCGACATCCAGCGGCGGGTGGGTGCCTAACAGATTATTGCGCGTTCCAATCTGGGCGATGCTGGGCATCATGGAAATTGTCGGATAGCCCAAAATCATAAAATTTGGCCGCGTGCTGAATCGATTCAACGAGTCAGCGGCATTGGGATTGCCGGGCAGCCAATGTACGCCGGCCAACGACGCGACCGACCCGCCAGCGGAAAAACCCGCCACCCCGATGTCATGAGGATTGATATTCCATTTTTTGGCGTTGGCGCGAACAATCCGCATCGCACGCCGAACGTCCTGTAACGGCCACGGCACGCCGCCGGGCGGCAACTTACCATCCGGAATCGGCATGCGATATATCAGCACAAAAAATGAAACGCCAATACGGTTGAACCACTTGGCGTCTCTTGTGCCATCAAAATACACGCATTCAGCGCCATAACCTCCGCCGGGACAACTAATGATCGCGCAGCCATTGGCTTTGTTTTTGGGAGCCGGATATGCCATGAGCGTGGGCCAGCGCACCGGCGCGACGATGATCTTTCCAGCCCCCGGATACATTTGTGTTTTATAGGCTCGCAACGCCATGGGAACCCGCAAATGGGGCCAAACCGGAATAACGGCAGGTGTTGCGGCATCCATGGGCGCGGTGCTTGCAAATAGCACCAGAAGCAACAACGACGTGGAGAATACCTTCATAAATTAATCCTTTTTATTGGTTCAACGGATGGATCGGGCCGGCCACATGCAGAACAATCACGGCGGCTACCGAGTCCGGCGCAGCGGCCGGTAGATACACTAGTTGACCGCCATTCCCTAAGGCTGTTTTCAAGTGGATGTATGAATTGGCCAGCAAATAGGCTTTGGTAATCGCATTGCGCATGGGCACCACCAGCGTGTGGTCTTTGGGCCACTTGGTCACTTCCAGAAACAGCTTGCCCGGCTTCTGCGTGGCATAGCCAAATGGAAGCGCTTTGGTAAACGGCGTACGATGCGAGCCGTAAATAGCTTCACCATTGACCTTCAGCCATTTTCCAATCGCCAGCAGACGATCCACTTCAGGCTTCGGGATAATCCCCTTGGCGGTGGGGCCGACATTCAAAAGGAAATTGCCACCGCCGCTGGCACAATGAATGAGATGATGAATCAGCATGGCCGACGATTTCCAGTCATGATCCCATGAAACATATCCCCATGTATTGTTGATGGTCATGCAGGTTTCCCAAGGACCGGGCAGGCCGCGCACCGGAATATTCTGCTCCGGCGTCATGTAATCCCCATAACCAAAACCGATCCGCGCGTTGAGAATCACGGTGGGATCCATTCGGCGGATGTGAAAATACAGCGCCTTGGCGTCCGCCCGGCTCCATCCATGCATCCATTCGCCGTCAAACCAGATAAGGTTGGTGTGATATTGCCTGATCAACTCACCGGTTTGCCGCTCCACATAATGCAGATAATCCAAATTTTTCCCCGGCTTGATATGTGTGGGATTATAAATATGCCGGGCTGGATCGGCACCCGCCTGATCCGGGCTGTGCCAGTCCATAATCGAATAATAGGTGCAGAATCGGATACCCTGTTTCCGGCAAGC
>JAJZCT010000284.1 GCA_021828925.1 Planctomycetota bacterium | reverse complement strand
CTGGTAATATATTGGCCGCAGTACGGGCAGCGCGGCGTGTCATCGTAAATGTTCTTTTTGCAGTTGGGACAGGCGGCCGTGTTGATGTGGTTTTGAATTTTCCACTGTTCATCGTCATTGCTATCATCATCCTGGTACGTCACGTGTTTATCCTCCGGAAAATTGCTATAACGTGCGGCAGTGCCAATTGGGCAACAGGCTGTTGCCCAATTGGCCATGAATGCACATGTGTGATAATTGTATATTTATGCATATCATGTATCCGGCATTCACAACCGATCGGTGCTATTTGACCGATTGCGCTTTTTACGTATGGCGGGCCGCTTTGGAGGCAATTTTTCGGGCTGCGTCAGTTCCGCTTCAATTTCTTTTATTGACGGCAGGCTGGATTTAAGATCTTTCGGCAACGCGCGGGTAATTTCATACTCAGAAATACCGATGGGTTTCTGCAGGCCGCGCAGGGCGTACTCGGCGACCACCCGATTGCGATCCTGACATAGAATCAGACCAATGGATGGATTGTCCGCCGGATGGCGCAATTTATCATCAACAACATTAAGATAGAAGTTGACCTTGCCGGCATACTCGGCTTTGAACGCACCTTTTTTAAGGTCGATGACAACATAACAGCGCAATTGCAGATGATAAAACAGCAAATCAATATAAAAATCGTCCCCGCCCACTTGAACATGATACTGGCGGCCAACAAAGGCGAAGCCCTGTCCCGCCTCAATCAGGAATTTCTCCAGGTGGCGCAGAAGTTGTGTTTCCAGCTCACGTTCATGAAAAGGCTCGGTCATGGTCATGAAATCGAAGATGTAGGGATCTTTAAGTGCGTGTGAGACTAAATCAGACTGATCCGGCGGCAACTTGTCGCGAAAGTTGGTGATGGCGTTTCCCTGGCGCCGATGCGTTTCGCGCTTGATCATGAGTTCCAGTACATTGCGGCTCCACCCATGCTGGAGCGTCTCGCGCATATACCACAAGCGAATAGTGGGGGATTTCACCCGCTGCATAAGCAACACATTATGCCCCCAAGGCAATTGGGCAACAGCCTGTTGCCTAATTGTAAACTCCTTGTCATCCGTAGCCTTGGTGTGCGCATTGCGTGAATATTCGCCGGATGGCAATTGGGCAACAGCCTGTTGCCCAATTGGTACAAGATAGGGATATTCGCGACAGAATTGCGTCATCAATTTCAAATTTCGTTCGGAAAAGCCTTTCACTTCCGGCAACTCATTAAGCAGATCGCGGGCCAGACGACGTAAAACCCCGGTACCCCAGCCTTGGCTGACCTGTCGTTCGATAAGCAGTCGGCCGACATTCCAATAAAGCTGGATCATTTCCGAATTCGCAAGCATGATTGCGCGGCTTTGTGAATGGCGGATACATTCTTTTACACGTTTCAGCAGGGATGGATAATCGCTTAATGCGCTTCGCACCGCTGGTTTCAACGCTCTGGTATTGGCCAACGAAGGCGGCTTGGTACCGCCGCTTATCAAGGGGGTTCTTTTCTTTCTCTTGTTCATCCGTTGCCCATCCTTTACCGGTATAACAGAATCGCTGCGATGGTAGTCAATCCGAAAATCAGTCCTACCAATCCGTTCATGGTCATAAATGCCAGATTAACCTTGGAAATATCATTTGGTTTCACCAAGGATTGTTCAATAGTCAAAAGCAGCACCACAGCTACAAATCCCAACCAGTAAACCGGCCCCAGGGGCAAACCTCCACCGACGCCCAGGCCAAAGGCCCCCAGCAGGACAATCACAAGAAAATGGCAAGCGCGGGAAATCCACAGGCTTTCGGCAATGCCGAATCTCGCCGGCAGGGAAAAGAGCTTCTCCTTGCGGTCAATTTCCACATCCTGCAAAGCATACAAAATATCAAATCCCGGCAGCCAGAACAGCACCGCACCCGCCAGCAGAAGAACCTGCACACCCAGCACCGGCCCGTGCGGCGGCACAATGGCAATCCACGCACTAAGGGGCGCCAGGCACAGGGAACTGCCCAGAAAAAAATGGCATAGCCAGGTAAAGCGCTTGGTCAAGCTATACAACGCAATCCACCCCAGCACCGGCACCGCCAGAATCACCGGATAAATATTGCCCAGAACCAGATCAAATAGCAGCGTCGCACCGATAAACAGTAACCCGCAGTTCAGCAATGTCCCGATCATAAACGCTGCAGATACTTCCCCTGTCACGCTGGGCCGGCGCATGGCGCGCGGATTGCGGCCGTCAAAATCACGATCCACCAGACGGTTAAACGTCATGGCAAATGTCCGGGCCAGAACCATGCACAACACAATTAATCCCAGGCGGACCCATCCCGGCCACACCAGCCCAATCGCCCGCGCCGCCAAAAATGCCGCAATTAGCGCAAACGGCATGGCAAAAATGCTGTGCGAAAATTTGATCATCTCCAGAAAAGTGCCACAGCGTTTAAGCACACCGGGCCTGTCCTGGGGCACTACAGCGTTCGAATCAGTCATCATGTATTACCCCTCATTGATTCTTTGCGGAGCACACGTATCCAGATGTTTGTATCGATGACATATCGCATCGTCCGTCATCCCCCATTTTTTCGCGCCGTAAACCGATTAGCCGCAACTTCTGCCTGAAGTTCATCCCAGTATTCGCTCGGCTGGTGGCTGTCGGTAGCGTACCATCGCTCTAACAAATCCAGTGCGTCGGGCCTTGGAGGTGCTGCGTGCGTCACAAGCGAATACCCCAATTCCATATACAGCGGCGTTAACGCACTTTGCCGGAAAACCAGGCTGCCAATCATTATTCCGCGCGTGGCGATGTCGCTGATTGCGGTTGTACGATAGATGGCCACGGGAAACGTATTACCAGTTGACCGCACAAACCGGCCGGCGGTTTCCGGGTGATTTGCCGGCAACGCGCCTGCCTGCGGATAGCGAATTGGATTTATTGTCGCGTACGAGTACTCAATCATTTCGCGTCTCCGTGTTTTTGCGACAGCGGCTCCAGCCGCTCTCGCATTTTCTCAGTAATCGACCGCTCAAATGCATGGATGATCTGGCTGTGCATAGCATCGAGCGGAGTGGAAGCAGCATCCATTTCTATCGGTTGCGCCCTGATGATTTGCGTATCAAGAGTAACATTGCACGCGACGGGATTATTTTCGACAGTTCCCGACACAGCTGTCATTGCGAAATGTTCGCCGTCAGAAAGCGGGTGCCTTATTTGGTAGGCCATCAAAGACTGCTCGGCAAGTTCCCTTGGAAAGAGGCTGCCATCGCAGTTAAGCCAATCGCCAAGGCGGAACGACTGATCCTCAAAATCGAACCGATCAAGATACCGCAGCACGATCTGGGACACCTCCGAAATTCCAGTTACGCGCCGATATACGTCCATCGCGTTCAGAATCATTTTACGGAACTGTTCGTCCCAGCCGGGATAGGGCGCAAGCACATTAACACTCAGCAGGCGCTCGGAAACCTGTATCAATCGCGTCCGGTCATCGCATGAGAACGCCATGCGCGGCGAGCGCGTCAATTGCGGAGCCGCTGGGGTTTGTGCGGGCTGCAGGTTCAAGGTTAGTGAGGCGGTGACCACTTCGCCTTCTTCCCTTTGTGGAAAATCGTTTTTTACCTGTTCATAGAAGCGTCCAAAGATCGTGGAGTCCCAAGCTCTTTCCGGAGCGAAAGTGAATTCACACAACGCCTCGATGATGCTCGGATTTTTATATTTCATGCGCAACTCCATCGTGGATCAGCGACTCTTCCGGCCGCCCGGCCAATAATCAGCATATCGCAAATTGTTGATATTTGCAGCCATGACGCGGAGAGGCTCCCATGCCGAATTTCAAAAGCAGGGAATTAAATGCCCGGGGAACCCTCTCCCGGATTACCTCTGGCACCGGCCCCGGTCCAGCGCGTATTCCAATCATGCGGCACGTCCAGTAAATCCAGCACGCGCCCGGCGACCATGCTAACCAGATCGTCAATACTCTGCGGGTTTTTATAAAATCCGGGGCTGGCGGGACAAATTATTGCGCCCGCTTCGGCCAGTTGGCACATATTGCGAAGTTCAATTAATCCAATGGGCATTTCACGGTGCAGCAGAATCAACGCTCGCCGCTCCTTAAGCGTCACTTGCGCCGCCCGCCCAATAAGGTTACCGCCCAAGCCCCGGGAAATTTCCGCCAGCTTGTTGCTTGAACACGGTGCCACCACCATGCCATGAGTTTTATACGATCCGGATGCGATACACGCGCCAATGTCCTGATACGGCAGGGGGATGATGTCATGCGGAATGCTCATGGCCAGAATTTCTTCCGGATCAGGACGTTCCACGCCCAGCTCATCATGTAAAAGCCTGCGGCCTGCCGGGGAAATAACCAGATACACCCGGCAACCCGCGCTCGAAAGGCCCTGAAGAATCTTCCGGGCATAAATGGCCCCGGAGGCTCCGGTGATCGCAAGAATAAACGTTTTCTTTGGCATCAGTATGTCTCTATTTCCAGGGTGCCCGCGGTTGCGGCTGCCTGATCATCCGCTGTCAGAATAGTTTACTGGTCCTCAAGCTCCTGTTCATCTATCAGCGTTTTATGGACCACCGCGTGGTCATTAAACCAGTTGTAAATTTCAATGTGGGATAAAAAATCTGTGCCATAGCGATAGGTCAAACGGTCGGTATAGTCTTCCTTCCGGCAATCACGCAGATGATCCAGAAGTGCCATGGACGCGAAAAACCAGCTCGGTTTAATAACCTCGGGCAGTTTAGCGCAATACAACGAAATATTTTCCGATCCGAACTGCTGCTTGCAGTACCGGCACCACCAATCGCAGCGGACGGTCCGGCGCATTATTTTTTCACCTTCCACGAGCTTACGCATGGCGTATTCCTCTATAGCAGAAACAGACTCCAGCCGTCAGTGAGGTAGCTGTTACATCGCCAAAACCGGTGTCTTTCATGCGTTGCGTCAGTTGCTGTGGAGAAATAAAGGTGTTCACGCTCTCGGGGAGGTATTTATAGGCACCGGTTTTATCCCCGCTGATCAGCGTGGCCGTGCGCGGTAAAATACGCCGAAAGTAAAAAT
>JAJZCT010000283.1 GCA_021828925.1 Planctomycetota bacterium | reverse complement strand
ATTGACCGCCTCAGGGTGCTGGTGTTCGGGGTTGTGGAAGATTTTATCGGTGGCACCGACTTCAATCAGGTTGCCCATATAAAAAAACGCGGTCTGATGGGCCACGCGCACGGCCTGGTGCATATTGTGCGTGACAATCACGATGGTCATGGTTTTGCTTAATTCATTGATCAGCGATTCAATGGTTTTCGTGGCGATGGGATCAAGCGCCGAACACGGCTCATCCATCAGCAGCACTTCAGGGTCTACCGCGATGGCCCGGGCAATGCAAAGACGCTGCTGCTGGCCCCCTGAAAGAGACAACGCGGAAATATGCAGGCGGTCTTTTACCTCGTCCCAAAGTCCGGCAGCGCGTAAAGATTTCTCAACTTTGTCGGCAATCACTGTCTTTCCGCGAATGCCATGAATCCGCAGCGGATAGGCCACATTTTCAAAAATGCTTTTGGGAAATGGATTGGGCTTCTGAAATACCATGCCCGTGCGTTTGCGTAATTCCATCACATCCACCCGGCGGTCATAAATATCGGCACCATGGATTTTGATGCTGCCACGGACTTGGCAATGGCGGATCAGATCATTCATACGGTTAAAGCAGCGCAGAATCGTTGATTTGCCGCAGCCTGACGGCCCGATGAACGCGGTCACTTCGCCATGGGCGATGTGCAGATTCACGCCATGAACCGCCCGGCCTTTGCCGTAAAATACTTCGAGGTTGTTAATTTCTATGGCCTGCCGCTTGACGTGCGGATCCCGAGCCACGGGTATCAGGCGTGGCGGGTTTGCGGCATGACCGTTATGTTGCGAAGCGTGCGAGCGTGAAGCGGACTCAGTTGTAATTGGCGGTGTCATGGTAAATACCTCCGCGATTTTCAGTCGCCTGCTTTTGGCTTGTCTGCCCGGCATACGCCAAAGCAAAAGTTCATCAAGCCTGTGAGATAACAGTATGACATTGGTAGGGACGGGAGCAAGGGTTTTCCAGTGAAAAGGCCCATATTAGCGCAACATTATCCATTGGATGACACAGCGCTAACGCAACGCTAATATTTTTATAATAATGAATATCCGCAGGTGACCTTACGAAACTGCACGTGGGGCAGGGCACGCCGTCATCACTGCTGACGAGCGGCAAAAATCGCCCTGCTCGTAAGGCTACCTTTAATTGGATGGACTCCTGGTAAAGAATCACAGGCACCTATCGGATCACCCGATCGTGACATTGTCGTCGGTCTGTCGGCTATTGAATGTCAGCAAGCCCACAGCAGTTCGGAGCATTGATTTTCTGCAGGCCGTGGATATTTTGCGCGAAACCACCGGCAAACGCCGGGATCGTGTCTACGCGTACCATCATTACCTCAAAATCCTCACACCGGATACCCAGTAACATTAGCCGTTGTAAGCTGTTGCCACCGCCGGCTTTTTTGGGTCGGCCACGCATATTCATCAAAAACTAACACAAAATAATCCGAATTAAAACATTCATCGCGTAAAAGTTATATCGGTTGTGGTCCGTTGGTCCTCTGAAAGTCCGTGTGGAGTTTCTGGGTCCTGCGGGTTTTTGAGGAGTCACTATCATGGCAATAAACAATGATCTTCACGCGGCGGAAGTTTCGGAGGCGCTAAACGAAGTAAAATTCAGCGGCTTTCACCTGCGGGCCATCATCACGGCGGGCATGGGATTTTTTACCTCGGCCTATGACCTGGCGGTCATCGGTACGGCGATCGCCCTGTTCGCCGGGCCGTGGATGACTAAAATGTACGGGGCGCATCCGACGGCCCATCAGAAAATTGAGTTTGCATTTCTGATCGGCTTGATTGGTTCCATTTCTCTGTTTGCAACATTCCTCGGCGCTCTGTTCTTTGGAACCATCGCCGACAAATTTGGTCGCAAGCGGATTTACGGCATTGAAGCGGCACTGATGGCGATTGGCGCTATCGGCAGCGCTTTTGCGGGTGGACCGATCGCCATGCTGCTCTGGCGTACCGTCATGGGCTTTGGAATCGGCGGGGATTATCCGCTTTCCGCCGTGATTATGAGCGAATACGCCAACCGCACCGATCGCGGCAAGATGGTAGGCATGGTGTTCTCCGGCCAGGCCCTGGGTTTTCTCGCCGGCCCGGTGATCGCCTTGACCATGCTGGCGGCGGGCGTTAATCACGAATTGACTTGGCGCATCCTTTTGGGCATTGGGGCAATACCGGCGGCGGCGGTTATTCTGCTGCGGCGCACCATGCCCGAATCCCCGCGCTGGCAGGCGCGGGCCATGGGGCAGGGGGCCAAGGCTTCCGCGGATCTTGCCGCTTATTCCGACAACATCGCCCGCTCCGCGGGCCGTGATACGGTCATTAAAGAACCTTTATCCAAATATATTCCCACGCTGATCGGCACGGCGGGAGCCTGGTTCCTGCTGGATTATGTGTACTACGGCAATACCGTGTGCATGCCGCAGATCATCAAGCAGGTGGCCCCGCACGCCGATATTCTCACCAGCACCGCGTGGAATGTACTGATCTTCGGACTTTTTGCCGTGGTTGGTTATGTGGCAGCTTTCATGACCTGCGATAAACTCGGGCGGAAATTTATACAGATTTTAGGCTTCGCGATGATGGCGGTAACCTTTGGCCTTATCGGTCTGGTACCGCAATTGAGCACCATGGTTGTGCCATTTATTCTGGTGTTTGGAATCAGCTATTTCTTCACCGAATTCGGCCCCAATGTGACCACGTTCATACTCGCGGCGGAACTCTATCCGGTGAATCTGCGGACCACAGGCCACGGCATTTCGGCTGGCCTGGGCAAGTTTGGAGCTTTTCTCGGAGTATTTCTGTTCCCCGTTATCAGCACAACGATGGGGTTCTGCGGATCGCTGCTGCTTTCCTCCGGATTGGCGGTGCTGGGCGTGATTGTTACAGCCGTGTTTGTCAAAGAACCCGCGGGTAAATCATTGGAAGAAGCGGGCCGGGAATCCGGATGGGAGCCGACACCACAGGAAATTTCCCGCGAAGCCCTGCGAACCCCGGCGGGTGCCTCGGCGTAATGGATTATTGAGAGCGGAGCAAGTTTCCCCAGGGGCCAGACGTGATTCACGCCTGGCCCCTTTTATGCGCCCGCCATCGCTATACTTAAGGCGGTGCGATATGGCGTGGCCATGGTTTTATGATTTGGCCGTTTCTCCACTGGAAGTTCTGGGATTATCCCGGCGGCGGAAGAATCTCGTGGCCCAGGCTGCGGGCCGAGTTTTAGAAATCGGTGGCGGAACCGGGGTGAATTTATCTCATTACCGCACCAACTGCCGACTGGTTCTCACCGAGCCGGATGAGGCCATGCTCCGCCGTGCCGCCAAGCGGCGCATTCTCGGAGCGCGTACGGCGAGCTTGGTGGCGGCCGATGCGCAGTGCCTGCCGTTCCAGTCCAAAAGTTTTGATGTGGTCGTAGCCACCCTGACGTTCTGTACCATTCCCCAACCGGCGATGGCCTTCCGGGAAGCTCATCGCGTGTTGCGACCCGGTGGAAAGCTGTTGCTGTTGGAACATGTCCGCGCCACAAGCCCATGGATTGCCCGGCTGCAAAATGCGTTAACGCCTTCCTGGCGCATACTCGCCGATGGCTGTCACCTTAATCGCGATACCCTTCGCGTGGCCACGGCCAACGGTTTCCAAGTCGTTCAGAAGCGCCACGCGTTGGACGGGGCCTTGCTGACCGCAACACTCATAGCCAACGAATCCGCCGCTGCGCAGAACGGCAAACAACGTTACCCCGCCGATACCACGCCCATGGCTCCGGGCTTGCCGGCGCCGGGCATTAATTCCGGACGGCCGATGGCGCGATAAATCAATCCGGCGGCCAGAACTTTGGTGCTGCCGAGGCAATTTCGCCCGTCAAAGACATATTTGCCGCGCATCAAGGAGGCAATGTGCGGCCAGTTCTGGGTGATAAATACCGACCAGTCGGTAACAACGGCCACAGCATCCGCACCGCGCGAGCAATCATCTACGCTATTGGCCCATGTTACTTTATCGCCGAGTGTGCGCCGGGCGTTTTCCATGGCCTGCGGATCATACACCCGAACGTTTATCCCGGCGGCCAGCAGGGCGTGAATAACTTCAATGCTGGGGGCTTCACGCATATCATCCGTGTCGGCCTTAAAGGCTAAACCCCAGATAGCTACCTGCGGTTCCGTTACGCCGGCCAGAGCCTTGATAATACGTGTAGCAAAGGCTTTTTTCTGTCGGGCGTTGGCTTTTTCAACACCGCTTAACAAATGCGGCTCCAAGCCAAATTCCTGCATCTGGTGCACCAAGGCAGCGACATCTTTAGGAAAGCATGATCCGCCATAACCCACGCCCGCTTTTAAAAAGGATGGCCCGATGCGCTTGTCCGTGCCGATGCCCACCCGCACCGATTCAATATCCGCCCCGATGGCCAGCGCCAACTGGGAAAGCTCATTAATAAAGCTGATGCGCACCGCCAGCATCGCGTTGGAGGCGAATTTAGTTAATTCCGCGCTTTGCCGACTCATGGAGAAAATGGCATAGCCGCGGTCAATGAGCGGTTGATAAATTTCCCGCAGAACTTCCATGCCGGCATTGGAATTGGCACCGAAGACAATGCGGTCGGGCTGCATGAAGTCCTGAATCGCTGTGCCTTCGCGCAAAAATTCCGGATTGTTGACCACTTCAATGCGGTGCGGACTTTTGGCCACCTGCTGAGCGACAAGTTCTCCGGTACCCGGTGGAACCGTGCTTTTAATGACCAGCGTTTTAGGCCCGTTGGCATGCTTGAGAACATCTTCCACCGCGGCAAATAACATGCTCAGGTCCGCGCCGCCCTTGGGGGATGGCGGCGTGCCTACCGCGATAAACACGCCCTGCGATTCTTTAATCGCCGCCGCGATATCCGTAGTAAAGCTTAGCCGGCCGGAGGAAGCTTCCGCTAAAATTAATTCCGATAAGCCCGGCTCATAAATGGGAACCTTGCCCTGAGACAGCCCCGCGACGCGCTTGGTGTCCACATCTACGCCGATGATCTTATGACCCAGGGCCGCCAAACACGTGCCACTGACCAAGCCGACATACCCACATCCGATAACCGCGATTTTCA
This sequence comes from Planctomycetota bacterium, assembly GCA_021828925.1. Next base: position 11 of record JAJZCT010000283.1, on the reverse strand, counting down.
TAAAAGCTCCA
>JAJZCT010000282.1 GCA_021828925.1 Planctomycetota bacterium | reverse complement strand
AGAACCGCCCGCGAACTTTTGCGCGCTGATGCAGGGGGTGACCTGCCGGTACCCGATATCCGCAACATTGTATTTATGGGTATGGGCGAGCCTCTGGATAATTTTTCCGCCGTTACCCAGGCGATTGCGGCAATTTGTGCACCTGGGGAATTTAATATCCCGCTTTCGCGCATCACCGTTTCAACGGTGGGCCGGGTAGATGGTATCCGCAAGCTCGCAGCTATGAATTGGCCATCCCTGCGTTTGGCAATTTCCCTGACTGCTGCAACAGACGCCCTGCGCAGCACGCTTATGCCCATCAATAAAGCCGTTCCACTGGCAGAGTTGCGTCAAGCATTACTGGATTATCCGCGGTCGCGCCGCACGCGATTTCTTATTGAATACGTCATGCTGAATGGTGTTAACGATTCGCCGGCGGATGCGGAGAATCTCGCAAAGTGGTGTCAAGGCCTGCCGGTAACTGTGAATCTTATTGCCTACAATCCCCAAACTCCGGTACGATTTTCGCCCAGTAATTCTGAGACTATTGTGGCATTTCTGCAGCACTTGCGCGGATTGGGAATTTTGGCTAAGCGACGAGCCACCATTGGCCAACCACTGATGGCGGCCTGCGGCCAGTTGGGAAATCCGGAGTTGCGGCGGCGGTCGGTCAGCGCTTCTGGGGGGCCGCAATCGTATTTTCAAGAATCGCCAGCAATTGTCGTCCGGAATGTTCCCAGGTGAATTCACTGCTGCGTTGCAGGCCGCGTTGTCGCAGTTGCCGGCGAAATTCCGGATCATCCGCCAACGATGAGATCGCCTCGGCCATGGAATCTTCTTCATCGTGGGAAAAATAGAGTACCGCATCACCAGCCAATTCTCGCAGAGACATCATATCACTGCAGGCCACCGCACAGCCGCAAGCCATCGCTTCCAGTACGGACAATCCAAAACCTTCAAAGCTGGACCCGCAACAGGTTAACATCGCATCACGGTACAGCTGCGCCAGCACCTTGTCGGAAGGCGATTCGATAAACGTGACCCGCCCGAGAAAACCTTCCGCGCTGATGCGGTGATATAACGCGGTCTGATTCCAGCGGTTGCGGCCGGCCATGATCAGTTGCAGGCGGGGATGGGCACGCAGTACCCGCACCATAGCCGGCCAGACCCGCTGATAATTACGCCGCGGAATGTCCGATCCCACCATCAGAATATAACGACGATCAGTATGAAAATGCTCAATGAGCTGCTGATGCAATTCGGTGTCCGCCTCGGAAGTAAATGTCGGATTAATGCCGTTATGAATAATATCTACACGAGTCTGTGGCACTTTATACAAGGCAATGATGTCATCACGTGTCTGCTGGGATACCGCAATGGTACGGCTGGCTCGCTGCACAGCCGAGCGGTGAATTTCTCGTTGCCTGGCGCCTTCATGCGTGCGGCGCACATGTGGATCAAGTTCGCAGGATAAATCATGAATGGTGTGAACCATCGGGGCCACTGAAGCACGCGGGAGCCACGGCGAAAAGCTGTGCAATATATCCCACGGCTCTCTTCCGCCCGGCCGGGCTGCATTCCGTCGCCATAACCCTTCAATGCTTTCCATGGTGGAAAATCGCCGCTCAGGATGTATACGAGTAACGTGGAAGTTGGACGGTAAGGCATCAATCACACTGGAATCAAAATCCCGCTGATACGGGAGATGATCTTCAAGCAGCATGAAAAAGGTATGTTCGGTTGCCAACGTGATCCATTGGGCGACAATATTTCGGGCAAGCTGCTCAACGCCCGTAATATGTCGGGTGACCAGCGGCGCGGCATAAATGGCAATTTTCACGATCTCTCCTTAACGCTTGAAAAGATGTGATGCGGAATTCCAATGTTTAACCGCCCGCAGCATGTGAACGCGTTGTACCACTGCTTACCTATCGGTACTGGAAGTCATGAAGGCCGGGCCATCTGGCTTTTGGCAATAGCTTCCTTCGCGGCCTTATCCGTTTCTTCCAGCACTTCATCCACCAGGCCATAGGCTTTCGCTTCTTTGGCATCAAAATATTTATCGCGTTCCTGATCTTCCGCGACTTTTTCACGCGGTTGCCCGGTGAGTTTCGCCAGTAGATCGGTGAGCGTTTCTTTTGTTTTCAGGATTTCTTCCGCCTGGATGGCGATATCCGCCGTTTGGCCATAGATGCCGCCAAACGGCTGGTGAATCATCACTTTTGCATGGGGTAAGGCATACCGCTTGCCTTTGGTGCCGGCGGCCAGTACCACCGCACCGCCGCTCATGGCCTTGCCGACACAGAATGTCGCCACATCGCATGTCATGAACTTCATGGTGTCGTAAATCGCCAGCGTATCATCCACAGCTCCGCCGGGGGAGTTCACATACAAGTTAATATCCTGATCTTTGCGGATGGATTGCAGATACAGCAATCGCATAATCACGCCAGTGGCGGAGGCGTGATCAATTTCGCCCACCAGAAACACCACGCGGTTCTCCAGCAACATTTCATCCACGGTCATTTGCCGCCATCGCTGATATTCCGCAATCCGCGGGCGCAGCGGCATGTGATCTGACGGCGCGGCCATCTCTGGAGAAAATGCCTGCTGCACCGGATTGGCAATCGGGGAAACCGGGCGACCTTGGGAATCAAAAAGTGTCATTGTGTTTACTTCCAATTACTTTCTTAACTGTGTCCATCTAAGACACGTTCCATCATACGCGCCCGATAGGCTCTCGGCCACTATGCCCGGCGGGATGGCTGGCGATTATATATGCGGCAAGCCTCTAAACGACAGTTTTTGCCCGTGATAACTCGCCGCTGCCATCCGGATTTTCGCTTGTGACCAGCCATGCAGTGACCGCATTTATCCGCGTACCCCAGCCAGACCAACGGTTAATTTATGTTCCGGGCCGGCAAACGGCAGGCTGGGAACACTCTGGCCTTTCTGATAGCTGCTTCGCGCTACACCGGAAACGGATACGCTGCTTTTAACATCGCAGGCATGGGCGTCGGCTCCGAAGCCAAAGTCGCTTTCCACCAAGTCCTGAATTTCCCGCATTTCCTCGCTGGTAAGTAAGGTGCCATCACACGCGGCCACAAATTCATTAAGCTCGGCTTCGGTGGCGATGTTCGGTTGCGCACTAACACAACTGGGCCACGTCAACAGCCATTTCAGGGCCAATTGCCCCATCGTACAGCCGTGACGTTTTTGAATGTGCCGCAGTTTTTCAACCTTTTTTAACCCGTAGATCAGCCAGTTACGATCGCGGAACTTGCGGTGATCAGTAAACGTGGAATCTTCCGTGTAAAGGTCCTGCAAAATGCCCGAGCTGTGCGGTACGCGGCTGATAATGCCGCCGACACCTAACTCCTGGGCCAGTTCGCAAAATTCTCTACCGGGGTGCTGTTCGAGCATATTAAACACGGTTTGCACCGTTGCGACTTTCCAATCTTTTAATGCCACCACCCCCTCTTCCCGCCAGCCGATGGCCGGCCCCAACGCAATTCCCCAGTGGCGGATTTTTCCCTGCTTTTGGAGCTTATTCAGTGCATCAACAAGTGTATCATTCATCTGCGGCAGCTTGATGTTATGCGCCTGCCACAGATCAATATGATCCGTTTGTAACCGTTTGAGCGATTCTTCCAGAGCTTTTTGAATAAATGTCGGAGAAAAATCCTGTTTGCGTTCCTTATGCGAACCCTCCGTGCCCGGATCGCCATAAAAGTCGTATCCGAATTTGGTGGAAAGGATAATATTTTCACGCCCGGCAAAACGCAGCGTTTCCACCATAAGTTTTTCCGCCCGGCCATTATCATAAGCATCAGCCGTATCAAAAAAATTCACCCCCAGCTCAAACGCCCGATTTTGCAGGCGAATTCCCTCCGGCTCATCCGCCGGTCCCTTCCCCCACATAAAGCTGCCAAAAATAAAATTGCCAAAAGACAGTTCAGAAACCCGTAGTTCTGTACCCGGAATCAAACGATAACGCATAACAACCAACTCCTCTATCTTACGCACGCCCGCAGCGTGCAATAAAGTAGTCTAGCCGAAATAAACCCCGGATTAAACCCTGCGGAGCGGGAGCGCAGCAGGACAGTTCGCAGGGATATGTTCCAGAAGGGATCGGTTATGAACCCACTGGTTCAGATGCGACTGGATGTTCGCCATAAATCACAAAACAAAGAGAATAATTGACGAAGCGATCTACTTCATTCCATGGAATCTGGCCGGCCTCCACCAAGCCGACATTCTTATAATTGCGGCACAAATAACTGTCCAACTCCGCAATAGCGTCGGCCAGATCGAAATCGAATTGCTCACCTGCTGGAATAAAATGCAACATCAGGCGGGCCCGCCGGGGTTCGCAAATACAGGTGCGGATTCGCCGGTTAGGGGTCTCGCACCATTCTTTGACATACGCGAACATCAGGTCGAGTTCCTGCCTCCATAGTTCAATGCTGATATTAAGTTGACAAGCCTCTATGAGTTGCCGTCCGGTGCGAACAAAAATATCGTTATCGGACAAATGAAATACAGACTTGCGTTCTCCATCACGCAATTCGTGTACATGGGTGGCTTGGTTTTGTGTGTGTGTTCTGCAGTCATAACCGCGATCTTTACGTGCAACGGACGCTCCCTGAATTCCCAATAATAGTATCATACTTTCTCTTCCCACGCGCAACAAACACCTGCGGATATAATTAAGGCAGCAATAGTACCGTGGATGTTGAAATAGAATCACGGTTCAGAATAATTTTAAGGAAAATACTGACAATGAAATGGCGAGATGTTGTACTTAGCGCTCTGCACCGGTTCAGTATGCGTCACGGAACGCGTAGCATTGACCGTCAAAGCTTCCTCTTGGAAGAGCGCAACGCCATGATTGGTGAGGCGGCCAGCCTAGTACTACAACGCTATAAGTGACTCCAATCGCAGACTATCATGTCCTTCAATTTCAGACCCAACGCGTGCAATCGCCGAAGTGTCCGCTTGCGGTGGCTGTGTTCGGCAGCGGCATTGCGGCGTTGCGTCCGAACCAGCGTCTGGGAGATGCGCTGGGCCAGGGCTTGGGTGCATCGGCCGCCGCGTGTCCAAACTCCTACCAGGCTGGCTGTGGCGGTCCGCACCTGGCA
>JAJZCT010000281.1 GCA_021828925.1 Planctomycetota bacterium | reverse complement strand
TACCGTAGATTGGTGCTGTCGCGTGCTCCGAGGTTGCGGTAGATTTCCAGTGTGGCTTCGGAATTATTGAGGGTGTAAAAATGGATTCCCCGTACCTGCTGATCCAGCAGTCCGCGGCATTGCTCGGTTGCCCATAATATCCCCACACGACGTACCGCATCGGGATCGCCATTACAGCGATTGACGGATCGGATCAGCTTGGCGGGGTAATGGGCGCCTAACGCGGTTTCCGCCATGCGTTTCATGGAGTTCAAGCTGGTGATCGGCATAATGCCCGCGATAATCGGAATGCGAATGCCCGCCAGTTCACAGCGTTCCCGGAAATCAAAAAAATCATGGTTGTCAAAGAATAATTGGGTGACAATATAATCCGCCCCGGCGTCCACTTTGGCTTTCAGATAATCCATTTCCTGCAGGCGGTTGGGGGTTGTCGGATGGCCTTCCGGAAAGCCCGCTACGCCAATGCCCAGCCCCCGCTTATCGCCGTGCGTCCCGCTTTGGTTAAATGCTTTGATAAAGGCCACCAGATCTACCGCGTGGTGAAAATCATCGGCCGCGCTATCATAATTAAGCACATCGCGCGGAGCATCACCGCCCAAGGCGAGAATATTGCTTACCCCCGCCGCGGCATAGCGCTGAAGAATCGTGCTGATATCCGCCTGTTTGTGGCACACGCATGTTAAATGCGGTACCGGATCCAAGGATGTCTCCTGCTTTATCCGCATAACCAGCGCGTGGGTGCGGTCGCGTGTGGAGCCGCCGGCACCGTAGGTGACGGACACAAACGAAGGCTTCAGCGATTCCAGGCGGGTGATGTGCTCAAAAAGCGTCTGCGCCGCCGCATCACTTTTGGGCGGGAAGAACTCGAACGAAAACGTGGTCGTGTCACGGGCTAGAATATCAGCAATGTGCATTCGTATCCATCCTTTCATCCGGATAGACAGATGATAACCTTCTGCCCTCGGGAATGCAAGATGCAAATATCTATCCGCGTCTGTACTGGTCGGCCATAGTGCCACGCCTCTAATAATGGAAGCGATGCCGATTCAGGCGACTTCCGGCTCGCGTTTTGGCGGCCTGGGCGTGGCGCGGATCGTACGCCTGCGGCTTGCGGGCGGCAACTTCCGAATTGCTGTCGTATTGGGCAATTCAACGGTAAGCTTCAGCCCGACCGCTTTTGTTACCGCAACCAGAGTTGAAAGTCGTGGGTTTCCGCGCGGGCCGAGGGCACGATGAAGGCTCTCCCGTTCGATTCCGGACGCTTTGGCGATCTTAACAAAGCCGCCCCGCGCCTCAGTGATTCGCCGCAATGCAACCAGGAGCGCCTTGGGGTCATCGGTATCCTCAAAGGAAGCGCGCATATATTCGGCTGCAAATCTCGAATTGGTCTGAAGTTTCTTTCTCATCACATCGTCATGAGAAACGCTTGCTTTGCTATTCACGTTTGTTACTCCTTTTTCGGTAGTCGTTCAGGTAATTAATTGCGGCAGCGATATCAACTGCTTGCCGTCGCTTATCCCCCGCACACAAGAGTAATACACAGGTTCTACCTATCGCCGCATAATAGACACGATATCCTGGCCCCACATTAATTCGCAGTTCGCTTATCCCCTGACCAACCGGTTTACAATCGCCAAAGTTGCCGGCAACGAGGCGGTCTAACCTTGCTGCGATGCGGGCCTCGGTATGCGGGTCTTTCAGCGCATCAAGCCATGACTGGAAGACATTTTTCCGTTCGCTGAGACATATTGACAAACCTCATACATTGTTCCATAGTAACTTATAGATCACTTTATGTCAAGGATGCGATTCTCCGTAGCGCTTACCAATCATAAAACGCAGGGCTTTTATATTGCAACCTTCGGTACTGTCCTGCGTTATACAAACAGTGTGTCCATCATCCATGGAGTTCAGACGTTGACTGCTGCACCGGCTAACAATAATCACATGCTGGAATGCAACCAGGATGCAGCTTTTCCCGGGGGATCGCCGCCGGAAAGCCGATCATTTGTTGGCGGGTTGCTCCTGACGGTTTTTCTGGTCCTATACGCCCTGATGCTGCAGAGCTTTTATGAGCCTGCCCACCCGGGCGTGGATCAGAATGGTTACATGGTTACGGCCCGACTTTTAAGCCAGCACGGGCGGCTCTATTTTCGGCCGCACAATCCTCTGCAATTTGCCGGCCGCATGATGGTGCTTACGCCGGATGGTAAAATGTTTGCCAAATATCCGCCTGGCGTGGGTTTTCTGGGCGCGATTGCCCGCATCCTGTATCGCCCGTCGGCCATGTACCTTGTGGATCCGATTTGCACGGTTATGGCACTATTTTTCGCCTATTTCCTTTTCCGATCACTGCTGGATCCGTTCATGGCTTTGATCGGTGTGATTTGGCTGGGGTTAAATCCCGTTACATTGACGTATGCCGATGATGCCAATTCCCATGGTGCGGCCCTGGGCTTTACGGTGTTAGGATTCTGGGCGCTTTTAAGCTGGTGGCGCAAAGGCGGGACCTGTCGCGGGATTATTGCCGGCGCGGCTCTGGGGTTCTGTTGCAGTATTCGATATACCGAATTTCTCTGGTGCCTGCCGTTGCTGGCAGTGGTAGCCATGGCGGTGAAAGACCACCGACGTTCGTGGCGGCAGGGGCTGATGGTGCTCCTGGCGTTTGCCGTACCGGTGGCAATTCTGGCACTGATTAACTGGGCGTCTTTTGGCGCACCTTGGCGCACAGGTTACTGGTTCTGTAAAGAGCAAACCGGCTTTGCCTGGCGCTATTTCATCGGCAACCCCGCAGGCATGCCGCCGCGCCAGGGCAACTGGCAAACCGCGCTGGAACAGATGGAAAATCTTGGACTATTTCTGCTTTTTCCCCTGGTGCTGGCTGGGCTGATTCGATTATTCTGGACCAGTCGCAAGCTGGCACTGGCTATTGCGCTATGGGTGGCTCCCAGTGCCACGGTTTACCTGTTTTATTACTGGGCACCGGCCAATGATTTTACGACCGGGTATTTGCGATTTTTTCTGGATATATTCCCGGCCCTAATTATGGTGGCGTTATGGCTGCTGGCCCGTGCGGCGGGCCCGAACGCCATGGCCCGCGCGCTGATTGTGGGTTTGCTTACCATGGTCAGTGTTGGATACAGTGCCTACACCATCAACCCGCAATTGTTGAATGCAAAAAATGTGAAGCTCCAACTCATTGCCGCCCGGCAGCAACTGCGGGAAAGCCTGAAACCGGGCAGCGTGGTATTTGCCGATGAGCAGATGTGTAATTATCTCAATAGTATTGGTGGATACCGGCTTTATTCCGCATCAATTTTTTCACCGCAGGCGTTTGCGCAGTTTAACCACGTGACGGATCACTCCGGCCCCATTCCCTTCCAGCAGGCGCGGGCGGACCTCTACGTCCATCTGCTGGGGCGTAAAACCGCCGCCGGCCGCTGGCAGGTCAAACCGCTGGCGCAAATTCACGACATAGAATTGCGGCTCATGCGACAGGCCTGGAAAAAGCACCGGAAAGTGGCATTCCTGATTCCCACCAATCAGATCTGGCCGCTGGTGCCCCATGAACCGGGGGTGCATATCCGCAAAATCGCGGTCATTAATCCCCTTGCCATGCCCGCATGGAACACCACACAATGGATGGGAGGCAATCAGTTAGCCAATCCGCGCCTGGCCCGGCGTTTACAGTTGATGCGGAGGAACCTGCTGCTGCGTGGCCAGAGAACGCTGCTGGTATTATCACGTGAAAAGCATCCGCGCTCCGGCGCGCAGGCTTTCACGGCACCAGATAATAACGGCGACATAATACAGTAACCGCAGGCTCCTTGATGGCCCAGACGTTTGCCCCTCCCGAGGAGGCGAGCATTTAGCATTGAGAATTTAAGAGCCCTTTCCACTGATCAAGGAACGCTGATCATGGATCGACACATCATGTGGTTGGCGGCGCAGCGCTCAATGAACAATGAGTAATGAGGCGGCCACCTGCAGTGGCCTTAATGAGGCGCGGTGCGAGGCACCGCTTAGAGTTTTGGAGCGCTGCGGCGGTGCAGACAATTTTCACGGATCGCGGATCGATATGGCAACGATCAACGATGAACTGATAGCATAACTACAACGATTCGTAACGGCGGTTCAAGCTCGTGACAATGGTGCCTCGGCATTTCCTGGCACGCCGCTACCGTCGCGCGGAACTTCCGTTGTGTTCGTGCGGCGGGGCGGGTGGGGCTGCTACGCGCGAGGTAGCCCAAATTGAAACCGTGCCTTGGGTATCCAAAACGGAGCTGATATCAGCGGTCGGGCTGCTGGCGGTCAAGCAGGTTAAAAATTCCTTATTTCCCAACCGGGTGATCAATAAGGTCCAAGCCTCGGTGTTGTGTTCGTGGCCGCAGTGCCCATAAATGTTCAGAGCTTTCGCGACACCGTGGTGTTGAAAGGGCGTCAGCAATAGTTCGCAGTCCTGATGGCCCAGCGCCCGGTCGCGCAAGACTGGTTTAAACACCTGTATAATATATTTTTCCATATCTCCGAGGTGATGGGCGTGATGGATGTTGTCATCAAAATGTTTCGGATTCAACACGGCAAAACATTCTTCCCGCGTCATGGTCGGCAGATAACTTAACGACGCCTCCACCTGATGGCGTAACTGCTCCTGCCAATGCTGATAAGACTCCGCCATGATGGTGGTTTCTTTATGTTCACTAAAGCGGCTGCAATGCGGACAGCGGATTTTGGGGGGCTTAAAAAGAAATGGCAAAAAGGGCTTTTTGATATGCGTATGATCCAGTGCCCCCGCGCATGACGGGCACATCATCACAATGGGCAGTTTTTTCTCCGGAGGCTTCATATCCGGTTCCTTGTTTCAGATCAGGCCGAAAGGTGGCAGGCGAGTCAAAGCGTCGCCCGGCTCTTTGTTCCCTGCGTTCTGATCAAACTGGGGCTTCCGCTTTTTCCAATCTCCACAACACCCGATTCAGAACTGCTTAGGTGCCTTGTCAGTATATCCGCAAGCCGGCGATTACCCGGACAGGCACCTAAGCTATTTGTACTACGTTCCCGCCGAAAAAGCAAAGAAAAAATCGCACAATCCATCGCTAAAAAACCCGTGACTGGTTTCGCACTG
>JAJZCT010000280.1 GCA_021828925.1 Planctomycetota bacterium | reverse complement strand
ACCGCGTGGCTGTTTTTAAGATGCGTTTCAACGGCGCGGCCGTCGCGGAAGTGCGGACAAAATTCAATTCCGGCCACTGCGGATCCTCAAGGCCGGTAATCGCCGGTACCACCTGCCGATCCAGCATCCATGCCGCCAAGGCTGTCTCAATAACCCCGCTGGCCCCCAGCGTATGGCCGAGAAACCCTTTGGCGGCTGTAAGGTGAGGCCGATGATTGAACACCCGGCGTACGGCCAAAGCCTCCATGGCGTCGTTGTAGGCTGTGCCCGTGCCATGAAGAATCACGGCGTCAATATCGTCGGCATTTATGCCCGCAAGGGCCAGGTTTATGGCCCGAATAAGCCCCGAAGCTTCCCGATCCGGCGCTGTCAGATGCGCAGCATCGCATGATATCCCCCAGCCTTCCAATAAGATACTCGGTCCGCGCATGCCGGACTGCGAATGATCACTGGAAGTTACCAGACATGCTGCCGCCGCGGATCCCAGGGCTATGCCATCCCGTTGCCGGTCAAACGGGCGGCATTGGGTTCTGGTAATTGCTTTGAGGGCGTGAAACCCATCTTGAATAAATCCCCCGGCAACATCAGCGGCACACACGACCATCTGGTTTACTGCCCTGGATTCCACCATCATGGCCGCTTCAATAATCGCAGTTAAGCCCGAGCTGCACGCGGTGGAAACAACCATGGTCGGACCGCCAAGGCCAAATCGCCGGGCCAACACATGCACATTGTCCGAAAGCAGCGGCGGGGCAGATGACCCATGCGGTTGGCTGCCGGAATTCAACCATGCCTCCACAAGGTGCATGTCCCCTTTGGTCGTAGCCAGAATTAAACCACAATTCTCGCGGTCTTCCGGTGGGGGAAGCGCGGCGGTGATGGCCTGCGTGGTCAATGTGCGCCAGAGATTATCTTCGGGCTGTTGGATTGGAACCGGCGGGGCCGCTTCCCCGGAAAGCCACGCGGAAAAAACGCTTTCCGCCGACGGATGCTTCGCGGTCGCAGCACCAAAACAAGAAAGCCGGATTGTCGGGTATCGCCTGCCGGTCATTGCTCAATAGTGTAATTGATTTGTTACAAATCGTCGCTGAACGTAGAATCTACGCAGTGTTCTGGTACGGTTTGCGGAAGAATCGGTCCTGGCAGGGTGCGGCAGAATGGCCGAGCGTATGGAAACTCAAGGAACGGAATCGGCCGCACGCCGCCGGATCACGCTGCGCGTAGTATTGCGTACCACAATGGTTCTGACATGGTTCGCCGTTTATCTGATCATCTTAACGTTGATTTTAGGCCCGTTTTTGTGGGTATGGTGCCGGCTTTTTGACCGGCAGCGGCGCAGTGTCCGCAAACTGGCGCGCCTGTTTTACCGGCAGGGCATGCGCGGGTACTGCGGCAAAAATATGCGTATTAAGGACTTTGACTGGTCGGCGGTTCCCGGCCCCTGCATTTTGATCGCTAATCACCAGTCCGCGATCGACATTCTGCTGATGTTTCAACTTCCACCCGACGGATGCTGCTGGTCCAAAGAATGGCCGTTCCATCAACCCCTTATGGGGTGGCTGATGTCGTTAAGCGGGCATTTGCACGTCGAGCAACCGGATATTGTCAATCGGGCCATGGAGATGCTACGGACCGGTCAAAGCATGTACATATTTCCAGAAGGTACCCGGTCACGATCTTTGAAACTTGGACGATTTCACGAAGGGGCCTTCCAACTGGCATGCAAAACCAATGTGCCGGTTATACCGGTGGCGATTCACGGCAGCGGAAACTGCATGCCGCCGGGACAGATTGCTGTATTTGACGTCCCGCTGCTGGTGGAACCTCTGGGAATATTGTATGCGGATCACAGCCTGGCGCATCCGCAACGTGAACTCAAAAAGCAGGTGCTCGACATGATTATCGCGGCGCTGGCTCGCGGGCCTGATCACGGCGGCGAAATTAAAAACAACATGCCAGGCCCCGCATCGCCCGAGACTTTGCAGCCGGAAAATCCGGAATTTAATACGGCAGGAGAAAAGCCCCATGGCTGAAAACCTTGCCGGAAATATTCCGCATGACGGTCCCATGCGCTGGCTTGATTCCGCATTCGCTCAGCAGGATGCTTCGATTACCGCACAACAATGTATCCCCGCTGATCAACCCTTTCTAATTCATGGCTGGCTCCCGCGCTCAACCCTCATAGAATACATAGCCCAGGCCGCCGCCGCTGGGGGGCTGGGTCCCATCGCCGAAAATCCCATGCCCCAACAGATTTCGGGTATGTTGGTAGCCTTGCGTGATGTGCGGTTTTATGGTGCCGTCGGGGCCGGAGATACCTTAACCCTTCGTGTTGCCGTGACACATCGCATGGGCAATATGTTCCGTTGCCGAGGCCAGGCTCACTGTGGTGCAACGTTAATGTGTGAAGGCTGGTTTTCATTCAGCGTACATAGCGGTCAATAAAGTATATGGAGTATTCATGACGCCCACCGAGCGGAAATTAATCGACATTTTAAAAGAGGGTTTGAAATTGCGTATGGACACTGCCCTGATTAAACCCGAAACCATAATTTTTGGAAAAAACGGTTTGGGGCTGGATTCCGTTGATGTGCTGGAAATCGCTGTGCTTATCGATAAACACTTCGGTGTGCCCTTGCAGGATAACAATGATGAGGTTCGCACGGCGCTGGCTACAATTGGATCCCTGGCAGCTTACATTGACAGCCACAGCCCGCCTGCCGCAACTGCTTGAACGAGTATTCCTGTGGATGCCGCGACATACATTTTGGGAACCTGTTCTGGTGCGTATATTATGCCGCCGGGAATCACTGCGGCAACCCCCGCAATACAACACGTTTCCGCCCGCGCATGGTTTCCGGCTCAACATGCCGGCTTTCAGGGCCATTTTCCTGGTAACGCTTTGCTGCCTGGATTTTTACATATTGAGTTAGTACTGGATATTTTGCAAAGCCATTCCCCACCCATTGAACTGCTGGCGGTGCGTAGCGCGAAGTTTTTGCGCCCCGTTTTTCCGGATGAAATCATTGATGTGAACCTGAGTTTTGAGCCGGATGGCAGCATTGCGGCCGAGCTTCACGTCTCCGGAGCAGCGGTTTCCGAACTGGTCTTGGAAGTCTCCGGCGCGGCATCATGTCCGGACCACAAATTGTAAAAATTTCCCCATTGATAAGGATATTTTCGCAACAGGGGTTCAAGATCGGCGGCATAGTCCTGAGCTGCTTTTTGGATTAATTCTTCGCGCGATAGTCCACTGTCCAAATCATAGAATCGGGGTTCTGAAACAAACATGCGATACCGCCGCGGACTTTCCCGTAGCGTAAAGGCTGTAATCACTGCCGCCTTGCCAACGACCGCCGCGGTAAACGGCCCGGCGGGCAGGTAGACGTTGTCACCCAACAGTGACACCTGAACCTTCCTTCCGCCCATGGCCCTGTCTGCCCGAATGCCCACGCACTGTTTCTGCCGCAACGCCTCCATAATCTGAAGTCCGGCGGCAAGCGGGTCCGTGGAATTGATAAACTTCATGCCCTGAAGCATTTTCCACTGGTCTTGATGGAATTGTTCCGTGCTGTCGCTGAAATCACGATACATCACGAAGTGCATTTTCGCCGGTTCAATATAGTTTCTTAACCATGGCGCGGCGATTTCCAGAGCGCCGAAGTGCGCTGTCAGAATCAGCAGGCCACGTTGCATATCCAAGGCCCGCTTCAGCCGATCTGGATAATCCGATGCCACGGTGATTCCGGCATTCTCACCGGCCAAGCCGACACTCCGATCCATAATCAGCACGCCGAACATGCGCAACTGCTGATAGCTGTGCCAATGAAGTCGCCAGCGGCCATGGATGGCTCTAACCCGCTCTTGAAATTGCATGCCGGCAAGCCGCGCTTGCCGGTTACATATCCAAAAACCCAGCGTCACGACCCCAACGGCGAAATATCCCAGGGCCGGCAAGCGCCGGCCGAGAAACAACATAAACATGTTGCCACGGTATCCGAAGCGATGTTTCGCTCGGACGGTTGATTGGTCAGATTCCGGCACACGTGCATCCATCACCCCAGTGAGTGTATCACACAATTGAAAGCAAGTGACAATCTGCCATAACGGATAGGTTTATCAGCCCAGACCTGGTGCGGGCAATGCGGTAAGGGGCAGGGTCCAAGTAACTTCCCAAAACATGATTTGCCGTCCCTCACATAGCCGCCGGCTTTGCCGGTGGTGCCGGGTGAGAGTGCAGCGTAAATCGGAAAATTATTTTGCTACGGTTCCTAAACATTTCTCCGGCACTGGCGGTTTGAGGCCATAACCGGTACAAAAGATGCGCTGAATTTAATGGTCACTGGTAAAAAGTCATGGCATTTGGATTTATTAAGAAAGCACTGGGGCAAACCTTAGAGAAATTACGCAGCGGCTTAAGCCGCACGCGCGAAGCGCTGGTCGGATCATTACGCACGCTTTTAACGGGTCGTAAGCTCGATCAGCAACTGTTGGATGAACTGCGGCAACGCTTGATCACCGCTGATCTGGGCGTCGTGGCGACAGATCACATTATTACCGACCTCCACGCGGCCTGGAAACAGGGACGCATACAATCCGGTGATCAGGTTCTGGCCTTTCTGCAGGAGGATATGCGGGCCTATTGGCCGGTAGAATCACGCGCTTTGAAATTCGCGCCCGCCGGCCCCACGGTCATTTTAGTAACCGGGATCAACGGGGCGGGCAAAACCACCAGTATCGCCAAGCTGGGGCAATATCTGAAAAATCAGAACAAAACCGTCATGGTTGCCGCCTGTGATACCTTCCGCGCTGCTGCTGTGGACCAATTGACCATCTGGGCCCAGCGCATCGGCGTGGAGATTGTCAAACATCAGATGGGCAGTGATCCGGCAGCGGTCGCGTATGACGCCTGCAAGGCAGCGGTGGCCCGGAACATCGATGTGCTGATTATTGACACCGCCGGTCGCCTGCACACCCAGGATCATTTGATGCGGGAACTGGAAAAAATTCGCCGCGTAATCCAGAAAATTATTCCCGCCGCGCCCCATGAATCGCTGCTGGTGCTCGATGCCACCATCGGGCAGAACGCCATCCGGCAGGCCGAAGAATTTACCAAATCCGTTGAATTAACCGG
>JAJZCT010000279.1 GCA_021828925.1 Planctomycetota bacterium | reverse complement strand
GGCGCACCTGGCCGCCGGCACACTATCCATTCGGCGGTGCGTTAACGCCGC
The DNA here is from genome assembly GCA_021828925.1 of Planctomycetota bacterium. The sequence goes on along the minus strand of JAJZCT010000279.1, from coordinate 5,129 downwards.
AATCGATCATGGCGCATTATCCGGTTGCGGCGGCGCGGAAACCTGGCTTTCCGAACTGATCTGGCGCGAGTTTTATCGGATGATACTTTTTCATTTTCCGCATACCGCCCACAGCGCCTTTCAGAAAAAATATGAAAGCCTGACCTGGGAAAGCAAGCCGGACCATATCAGCGCCTGGAGCACCGCCCGCACCGGATATCCGATTGTGGATGCCGCGATTCGACAAATTCAGCAGACCGGCTGGATGCATAACCGGCTGCGCATGATTACGGCTATGTTTCTGACCAAAGATCTGGACACGCACTGGCGCATTGGCGAAAAGCTCTTTATGCGGTGGCTCATGGATTATGATCAGGCCAGCAATGTCGGTGGATGGCAATGGAGTGCCGGAACAGGCACGGATGCCGCACCCTATTTTCGCGTGATGAATCCAATTCTTCAGGCCCAGCGGTTTGATCCGGACGGCACATTTGTGAAGCGATTGATTCCGGCCCTGGCGGAGGTGCCGAAAGAATTTGTGCACACGCCGTGGGAAATGCCGCCGCTGTTACAAAGCCAGGCCGGTTGCATAATCGGGCGGGATTATCCCGACCGTGTGGTGGATCATGCGGCGGCCCGCATCCGGGCCATTGCGAAGTTTCAGCATTAGTTCCGGATTCTCCCGCTCGAACAATCTGGAGTTCAGTGCCATAGTAGCAACCATTGGCGCGAATCAGCCGGCAGGGCGAGCCTGGGGCAGCGCTTGCCAATTTGCAGCATGGGCCATCGCGGCAAGCGCGGTATTGTCAGTGTGTGGTTGGGAGTTAGGAGCTAGGAGCTAGGAGTTGGGAGTTAGGAGTTAGTCCCGGCGCGCCGGGATTGAAGCGCTGCGCTTTCAATTTCTTCCAGGTTCCAGGTTCTGATCCGCGAACTCCAGCGAGACAGTATTATCAGTGTTAACAGTATTGTCAGTATTGTCAGTATTGTCAGTATTATCAGTATATTCAGTATTGATCAGTATTGGTCAGTAGATTCAGTACCTGTCCCATGTGCCGAGAATCGTTGCTTCCCGGCGAGCCGGGACTCGTTGACGCCCCCCCCGTATCCGCGTCATCCGCGCTATCCGCGGTACTCTTTCGTCACTGAGGTGATACGGAAGGTGAAAAAACCGCCCCCGCGCACGGGGTAAAGCTCCTGCGCGGATATTCAAGAACTTGGTGAAGCATTTCCAACACCCGAAAAGCCAAAGCAATACCACGGCCCACGCCGTCGCACCAAAGAACCCATTCGATTCACCCCAGCAGATTCCCGACACCGGCTTGGGTTCCCCGTTCTCGCGATGCGATTTCCGTCACCGTGCAGCATTTGGCTCCGATGGCCATACCGAACATCAGGGTGTGCTTGCATATAAGTGTATTACTTTGTATAACCTTTCATGATAATATCCGTGCCCGCGGCACCGGAGCTTTGCCGGTACAAAGAAAATGGAACGGAAAAGCACTACAATGCCCGAGGTATGTCCGTTGAGCTGCCCGGAGATAAATATCATGCATCTGATTCCACGATGGCCATCAAGCCCGCAACGCCCACAACGGCACATCGCAACACTGGCGGTTCTGGCCGCACTGAGTGCGTCAATAACCTACGGCAAGCCCGGCTCGCAAGATGCTTCCCGAACCATGCCGCCGGCTGGCGTGCCCGCAAAAGCGGCCGCAAACAAGTCCGCCGCGATCATGCTGCTTTCGGCCGGTAGCGCGCACGCCCCGGCACCGCCAGCCTCGCCGAGCGTTAAAGCCCCCGCACCGGGAACCGCTCCCGGCTCTTTTTCCGCTTTCACCCATGCGTTGTTAACCCGTGATACGCTCACTGGAAACTGGTGGGGATTACGCGGAAATCTGGAATCACATGGCCTTACGCCCACCATTACACTGCTGCAGGCCGGCAGTGAAAATTTCTCCGGTGGTATTCGCACCAACCGGATCGACTGGCGATATCGGCTTGATGTATCGTTGACACTCGACACCCGAAGACTTTTCGGGTGGAAAGGCGGTACCGCCTTTGTCGATTTTATGGCGCACGGCGGACAGAATCCGGCGAATGATCTGGTAGGCGCCCTTCAGGCCGTCAGCGCAATTGATCAGAACCCGGCAACGCGGCTGGATCAGATCTGGTACCGGCAGGATTTCCTGCAGGGCAAGCTCTGGTTCAAGCTGGGACGAATTGATACCACTTACGATTTTGACAATATCCGTGATGCGCAGGCGTTTCTCAACGGATCCTTCGGCTTTGCGCCATCGATTTTTGTCTTTCCCAGCTATCCGTTTTCGGCATGGGGCGGGGAAGTGTTATGGCACCCCGTGGCGAATGTGACGCTCCACGGCGGGTTATTTGACGGCAATACTGAAAATACGTTGCCGAATGTTGCGTCCTCCAATCCCAATGCCATTGAAAATCCGTATGGTATTCTGGCATTGGCTGAAGAAAGCCTGAACTGGCGGATCGGTACAGATCACCTCGGCGGAATATTTACGCTGGGCCAATGGTACCACACCGGCAAGTTTGAACGCTATTCCGGATCAAGTGTTCAAGGGGCTGATGGATTTTACGCCTATCTGGATCAGACACTGTGGAGATTTGCGCATGCCAGGGGCCAGGCCGCTTCACGCATTGGAGCGTTTGTGCAGTATGCCTGGGCCAACGATCAGTTGACGGAAATTGATCAGAATATCAGCGGCGGGCTGCGGTGGCGCGGCCCGATTCCCGGCCGCCCCGACGACAACACCGGTATAGCCGCGACCTGGGCACACCTGAGTCCCTACGCCCAGACGCCATACAATGATGAACTGGCGATTGAAGGCTTTTATACCGCCCAAGTTACGCCATGGCTGACCGTACAACCGGATTTACAATACATCATTCATCCCGGCGGCATTTATCAAAATGCGCTGGTGGCAACTGTGCAGTTGGGGATAACATTTTAACGCGATGGCGGCAGTGCAGTTTCAGGCGTGGACGCCGGCGCAGGCAAACGGGGACAAGGGCTTGAATTCCAGACACCACCCCCACCGGTTCCAGCCGGTGGTTGGGAAGCCCCATTCCTCCCCGTGCAACGGCCATGGGACAGGTCCCTGATTCGCATCGGAAATGCCGGAATACAGGATTACGAGGATACGACCCTATCGCCGTGGTGCCCCAGCCCCCGCTGCCGCGAGATGGAAATCCGCGGCCGTCTTCACGAATGGGGTCAGCGGCAATTCCGTCACACATCGGCAGATCGGGATTTGCCCATCCCGGAATCCCCGGACGGCGATTTTCTTAACCAGCTTCTGGTTGTAGGCATCGAGTGCGTCCAGCCGGTAGACCTTGTTGTGCTGGGTCTTATGCGTCGCTGAATAACGAAGCACCATAAGCGGATTGAATTCCTTGAGCGAGTCGAGGGTCTTCCTGCCTTCCATCTTCTGCGGCTCATCGAGAATGAGAATGGGCCGGTTCTGCTTGATAACGTCTATAGGACGGCGTGACTGAAAGTCGTCCAATTCCTCGTAGATGCGGCGTGCATCTTTGCCGGTGGCGTTGAATGCCTGCACGTTGATTATCATCACATTGATGCCGCCGTCCGATGAATAGCTCTCCAAATTGTGCAACTGCTTGGAGTCATAGATGAAGAACCGTGTCCGCTTTCCGTAATCCTCAAGAAAATGCTCGGCGGTGATTTCAAACGACTTGTATACGCCCTCGCGGATGGCGATACTCGGGACGACCACAATGAACTTCGTCCAGCCGTACCGCTTGTTCATCTCGAACATGGTCTTGATGTAGCAGTAGGTTTTGCCGGTGCCGGTCTCCATTTCGATGTCGAGGTTAACGTCGGCGATCTGGTTACTCACAAGCGATTGGGATTGCGGCAAGTTGTGGTGCCGCTGTACCGCCTGAATGTTCTCCAGCACCTTCGGCAATGGCAACGCGATGTTCGAGTTCCTGAACCCGGTTAGCTCTTCAATTGCAGTTATTGTAAGCTGCGGTGTATCCTCAGGCCGCCCTGGGTCGATGCGGTAGGTCAATCCAGTGTTGAGGGGCTGACCCGTGAAGCAGTTCAAAACTGCTTCGACGGCGGCGGTCTGGTAAGCCTGTTTTTTGAACCGAAGTTTCATATATTCGCCACTCCGAAATTTGTTATCCATTTTACGTAAATTAAGCGACCCCGTTTTTCCCGAGGCCCATCTTGTGGAGCGTAAAACACGATTTACGTTCCACAAATGAGTTTGTTGCCATTCTGCGCTCCACAAGGTTTTACAGTGCATCACGTCCCTCCGCCACATGCATCAGTTGCGTAAATCGCAGCACGGCGGACTCAGCCGCCGCTGCATGGTGCATTCCCGATACGTACAACTTGCGAATAGAGGCGGTCAGGACGGTTGCTGAAATTGATCATCTCAGCCGGGAAATTGGGGTACACCGGGATTTGATCATCGGGCGATACGCCAGGATTACCGGCGATTATACGCGGTTTTCCTCCCATAAAATGCGATTGCAATGGGTGCAACCGCGGGACGGCGCGGCCAAATAAAATGGCGGGCGCCGGCGGACCGCTGGAATAAATCCAGCGGCTCGCTGGATCGGCGGGGTTTGGTGGCATCAGCGCGATTGGCGTTTGAATTCCGCCAGGGCCGCATCCTTTGACTCCTGCGGTACCAGCGGAAAGGTGCTTAATATGTGGGCGAATTCTTCTTCGGTCAGGCCGTAGAGGTGGGCGATGATGGCGTCAAGCTCGGCGCGGAGTTTGGCACGTACGGCGGGATCGGTGGCGCCATCCTTGTGGCTTTTCAGGCCAGCGGATTTGGCCAAGGCGTCGAATTCGGGGGTGGTGCAAATCAGCCGGGCGGCGAGTTTTACGCTGGGGGTGGATTGCGGGTCTTTCTCCGCCAGGCGCGGGACGGGGAAATGCCGCACTTGGAGGATATTCGCTCGCGCAATTGGGAAGGGCTAATCTTCGGTCGCTTCAACATCGGGTTGAATATCCGTCATAAAAATTCTTTGGCTGTTGGGGATTTGGTGGGCGCTCACCAATACTCTATGATTCAGCATTGGTCCAATCACGTCGTCGATTTCCTCCTCCCCGGTGTTTAGCTTCAGATGTTTTCCGTCGGGGG
>JAJZCT010000278.1 GCA_021828925.1 Planctomycetota bacterium | reverse complement strand
TTAAATCAGGCAACTGGAACTGCTTAAGCCGGCAGCGGGTGGGAGATCGCTGATAAATGCCACATCCGCACCTCGTAGGGGCGCTGATAACATGCCGGCAAGTCGCCGCGCTACAGTAGCTGGATACACCGGCCAATCGTGCGCTTTTGCGCCTGCGGATGTTGAGACATCCAATTCTGTAACGCTTCCGTTCTGCGCATCAAACATTCGTAAACGTGCGTCGTATCTCGCCGAAACACAAAAGCAAATGCCCCGATCAATAGCTCCAAGGATGCTTCGGCCCCGGCAGTAGTCCGTGTGCTTGCCCAGAAATTCCAGACGGCCGGGAACAAACCAACGATGAATCGACTGCGACTGCGGCTTCAACTGCGATGTAAGCCCCAACTGCGCTGCACCAAATAACCGTCGCTTTGCCGCATTGACATTCATCCATTCATTTTCCGGCACCGGCAAAGAATGTCTTGCTGCATCGACTGAAGGTGTGATCTGGGCTGGACTCATAGCCGCACCGCCAGACCGGCAACCCGTGCCGCCACCGCTTGAATATCGGATCGCTGTGATAAATCCAGCACCGCCTGATCGCATGGCACAACCGTGTATTGTACACCATACTCCCGCATGGAGACCATGACGGCATCCGGGAGTTCTAATTCTCCGCGCGCTGAGACCTGCGTGGCTTCGCACGCTGCAAAAATGCGATGATCAAACCGCCAGCAATTCATGCTCAAGAGTACCGGTTCAGACAACGTGGCAATAATCTGGGATGTCGGCTTTTCAATTATCGCTTCCAGATGGCCGTGTCTGTCGCATTGAACAATCCCGAAATGACACAGCCGGTCCGCGGTAATATTAGAGCCAAGCAGCATCCCGTCGCGTTGAAACCCCACCGTGCCGGGGGATGGAAGTTCACACAAGCCGTGTACTGCCGCCAAGGGATAATAATTATCCGAATTCAGAACCAGAAATGGTTCGTTACTGGCAAATTCTCTGGCCGCCAATAAGGCGTCAGCGGTGCCGCGTGGCGTTTCCTGTATCGCAAATGACATCCGCAAGCGGGTGGAAAATTCCGGACGACCATAATAGCTGCGAATCTCGTGGTGGGGCGGGCCGATGACCAGACATACCTCACGAATGCCGGCGTCCGCCAGAGGCGTTAGTACGTAATCCAGAAAAGGCCGGTCAAATGGGATCATGGCTTTAAGTCCCGAATTTGCCGCCGCATCCTGTTGTGTTGCCAGTGAAACCTGCGTGTCGGTTTTTCGCATGCGCGTACCCATTCCCGCCGCCAGAATGACGGCTTTGCGCGCTGGGTGTACAGAACTATTGGAGGGAGAATGCATCATTTGGCCGCCGCACTCCATTTCACAAATCCTTCTATCGCTTCATATTCCGCCAAGCCCAGACGGTTAAAAATATCGGCGGTTCCGCGGTTCCGATCCTCGGCACGCTGCCAGAATTCTCTCTGATCAGTTCCCGGAAACATGGCCCGGTCTTTTTGACTTTGATGTTTGAAAATCGCGTCGCGTTTGCGTGCCAATTCACCCGGGCTTAGGGGTATCGCCATGTCAATGGATTCGGGTTCCCACTCCTGCCATGCACCGCGATACAGCCACACTTCAGGCGGCGTCGTGCCGGAATCCCGATTAAATATCTCAATTGCCTGCAGCAGTGCCTCAAGGCACATGCGGTGCGTACCATGCGGATCAGATAAATCGCCGGCGGCGTAAATCTGGTGCGGCTGCAATTTCCGGAGTAACTCCAGAATGATCTGTACATCCGCCTGACTGATCGGGTCCTTGCGGATCAGACCGGTTTCATAAAATGGCAAATCCAGAAAATGGACCTGCTGTGGAGGTATGCCGCAGGCTCGGGCACCGGCCCGCGCTTCGCATCGCCGAATCAGGGTTTTTATAGTGCGCAGCGGCGGCGAATCCGAATCCCCCGCTTTTTTGCCGATCACAAATTCCTCCAACTGCCGTTCCAGGCGTTCCGCCGATACCGCGTCCAAACCAAATCCGCGGTTAAACTCCCGGACAAAATCAGCGTAACGCAGTGCATCGGCATCAAATACCGCAATATTTCCGCTGGTTTGATAGGCAATGTGCACGCTATGTCCCTGATCCACCATACGGATAATCGTGCCGCCCATGCTGATGACATCATCATCGGGATGCGGGCTGAAAACCAGAATTTTCTTGGGGAATATGGCATCACCGGGGCGACGAATATCGCCGGGACGCAGCAGGGATTCGGGCTTGCCGGCCGGCCAACCCGTGATTTTGCCCACTAAATCACGAAACACCTTCAGATTGATTTCATACGCCGGACCTTGACCGGCTAACAAATCCTGCAGGCCGTGCTCTCCAAAATCCTCATCGGTCAATTTCAATATCGCTTTGTTAAGCTTCCGGGCCAGCCAGATAACCGCCCGTTTCGTCATTTCTTCGTTCCACTGAATCGGCTCGGATAGCCAGGGAGATTTTACCCGCGTTAATTCCGCGGCGGCGGCGCAATCCAGCACGCATTGGACCTGAGGATGTTGCTGCAAATAGCTGGCGGGGATATTAGCGGAAATCGGCCCTTCTACCGCCTGCGCCACCGTGGCGGATTTATTTTCCCCAAATGCCATGAGGATAATACGCCGTGATTCCATGATCGTTCCGACACCCATGGTAATGGCTCGGCGCGGAACATATTGTTCGCCATAAAAATCACTGGCTGCATCCAGCCTTGTCACACGATCCAATGCGATGAGGCGCGTTCGGCTGTCGGCGGGAGATCCCGGCTCATTAAAGCCGATGTGTCCGGTTCTTCCAATGCCCAGCAGTTGCAGATCCAATCCGCCGGCCTCGCGAATTTGCGATTCATAGGACTGGCAGTAAGCGGCCAGTGCTTCCTGCGGCAATTGGCCGTCCGGAATATGCACATTCTCCGGCGGAATATCAATATGGGAAAACAAGTTCTCCCACATAAAGCGATGGTAACTTTGGCTGGCCTCCGGGGAGATGGGGTAATATTCATCCAGGTTAAAGGTGACAACATCCTGAAAGCTCAGGGATTCCACCTGATGCAGTCGCACCAGTTCCCGGTAAACGCCCAGCGGCGTGGAACCTGTGGCCAAGCCCAGCACGCACTTCTGATGCGCCGATGAACGTGCTCTGATTAACCGCGCTATTTCATGGGCCACGGCGAGGCTGGCATCTTCCGCGTGTTGAAATTCTGTAACAGCTAACCGCTCACTGCCCCGTAATTTTGTGTTAAGGCCCACGGGAGCGGATCTTGAAGGTTTTGCCGCTCGTGCCGCGGGAGTATAAGACCAGTGTGAACGTGTCATGAAATCATACCTTTACCTACATTGCCCTTCACCCATTCGGCTTTTGACGCAGCCGACAGGGCTTGCGTTTGCCGTATTCGCGTGTTTGTGCGGCCCTGTCAATAACCACTGTGACATAACCACTATACCAAACCGCAGCGTAAATAACTTCAGCAAAGAAGCCCGCAAGCCTTCATATAATACTTTTTATCAAAAAAACTATAAAAGTCAAGTGCCCGCCCGGATTTTTTTTCCCGTTACTGTATCGTCGAGCCTTAAAGATCATCTTCGTGCCCCGCAGCGCCAGCCTCGCTCCGCGCGCAGGCCCATGAGATAATGCCTCAAAGACGCTGGACATTGTGGCCTGTGGCTTGTAGAACCTTGGCATGATAATTGATGCTTCACAACGCGCCATCCTGCGATCGCTTTGGTTTAATGGGCAGTTAAGCCGATCGGAACTGCATGATTTAACTGGGATGACACCCAATGCGGTGGGCAATGAAATTTCCCAGTTACAGCGGCTTGGTCTGGTCAAGGAGCTTGAACCAAGACCTTCCACGGGGGGGCGCCCACAAATTCCCTTAATTTTAGATCCCTCATCGCGGCGTATTCTTGGAATTTCCATTGAGCCCGGGCAAGTTGAAATTACGGAATTAGGACTCCATGGCGATGTGACCGTCGCGCCGATTTCCAAAATGGTCGAACAGGAAAGCCGACTATTATCGGCAGCCACGCGCCTCGCCAAAACTTATTGCGTCCGCCGAACCTTGATGGCCGCCGCCTCGGTTACCGGCCTGATTGATCACGCTACCGGCAACATTTTATTAAGTTCCTCGGCCCCGCATCAAACGCCTCTGAATACCTCCGTGCTCTTGCGGGGACTCGATGATGTCCCCCTGATCATCGGGAATGATTTACACGCCGCCGCCGGGCGCTGGGCGGTAACCCACCGCTCCCAGTTGCAGGAGGACACATTGCTGATCGCATTTGACGACGGTCGCTTGGGCGCGGTCATGGTCATCAATGGGCGGCCTAACCATGGCTGCATTATGGGTGCCAACGAACTCGGGCATACCCGCTTTCCGGTCAATACGCCGGTGTGTTATTGCGGCCAAAGCGGCTGTATGGAAAGAATATTCAGTAGCCCCTTTCTTGGCCCGGCGGTCACCGCGGCAGAATTTTCCAAGCGCGTTGAAACCGCCGATGCGGATGATGCCAAGTTTGCGGAAATGCTTAATCTGCTGATCATGGCCTGCTCCAATGCGGTAAATTTTGTGCGCCCGTCCCGTCTGGTTTTGGCCAGCCGGTTCATGGCCGGCGAGGCCTTTGTGCACCGACTGACGGGCGGAATTCGCGCCATGTTGCTTCCACATCTTTCCGAACGCGTCACCATGGATACTTGGAATCTAAAAGTTTCCGGCTCAGCGGAAACGGCCGCATGGCTTGGCTTAGCAACCCTCCTTTTTGATTCGTGGGAAGCCTATCCGCCACCCTCGGCCACGGCGCAGTGGCCGCCGGTCATATAATTGCGGCCGAACTTGCCGCAAAAATGGCCCCGTCGTCTTATCCCGATACCGGCAACATGCGGTCGCTGGGGTCTACCATGGCCGCCGGATCCAGCAGTTCAGAAAGTTGCGCTGCGGTGAGCTTGGTTTTTTCCAACGCGACTTCCCGAATGGTTTTATTGCGGGCCGCCGCTTCCTTGGCCAAAGAGGCCGCCGCTTCGTAACCGATTGTCGGTGCCAAGGCTGTTGCCAGCATAAGCCCGGCTTCCACCAATTCCGGTCCGCGTTGTGTGGGCTTAATGCCCGCAACGCATTGACGCGCCAAATTCGCGCCGGCTTTTCCCAGCAACCGCACCGATTCGAGCAGCGCTGCGCCGGCCACCGGCATGGCGACAATT
>JAJZCT010000277.1 GCA_021828925.1 Planctomycetota bacterium | reverse complement strand
CACCCCCACCCCCACCGCCACCAACGTCAAGTCCACCAGAACCGCCGCCGCCAAAGCCCCCGTAGCCAAAGCCGCCAGTGGCGATCATCCCACCCGAGGCGTAGCTGTTACCCCCGCTGCCGCCAAGAAGGCTCGGCGAGCCGTTGAGCAGGCCTTCGCTGCCGCTGCCGCCATTACCGGAAAATCCGCCGCCCCCACCACCACCGCTGCCAATAAATGCAGCGGATGCTCCGGAACCGTTGCCGCCAACCCCGCCATTTCCGCTGGCCCCGCTGCTACCGCCGTTGGATCCGCCACCGGGGAACCCCGTCCCGGTTGTGGTACCGTTCATGTAGCCACTGCTGCTGCCCCGGAAGCCACCGCCGCCGCCGCCAGCGATGACGAGAGGCGTATCGCTTGTTGCCCCCTGTAAAACCACGAAACTGCCCCCGCCGCCACCGGCGTTCCCGCCATCGCCATAGGGGCCACCGGCACCGCCGACGAGAATATTGAGCGTTTCCCCGGACGAGAGCGTGAAATCACCGCCCATTTCAGCGCCGGAACCGCCATAGCTTCCGTATCCACCCGCGCCACCATCGGCACCGTACGCGACAATATCGTATACGCCGGATACTGTTACCGAGTAATTCACGATGCCGCCGGTATAATTTTCAATAGTGGTGGCCGCATCGGCCTGCGGACCATGCCACGCCGATAGAGCCATGGCACTTGCCGCAATGGCCAACGCCATTTTGGGTGCCGACAGCAATTCAGGAGAAAAGCGACTTCCGGGTTTGCGGCTTTGCATATACTTGCCCTTTCCAGATGAACAACGAAACTCACGGCCGCGCAGCAGCGTGGCCAACACACACACAACATCCGCGTGCATACCAAGTGCATGCCAGGGCAAAGCCCGGCATGCACGTATGTAACTCCATGTTGTAACTATTCAGGGGGTCTGAAGAGTGTATCTTCCGGACTCCCTCCGCCGCTCCATCGACAACGCGATTACTATACAGTCCCGCGCACTGAGGAGTCAAGAGAAATCCCGCCGTTTGGCAATTTGAGAGACTGATTTCGGGACGCACGTTGCCGGATGATAAGGCACCGCACGCAACGGCAAGATCGTGCCGATCTTCGGGCCGGGTTGTGTGCACCAACTTCCACGCACGACACCGCCTTGGCCGCCCACGCGCCATACGCAACGTCTGAGCACGCGTGGCACGGGGCACCAATCGCTCACGTTCCAGCGCGGCCGTCCGGTAATAACACGTTTAATCCATTGCGACGACCAACCGGCCCGCTGTGCTACAGTTGGTTTCAGGAGCGCCGGAAAATCAGCGCCCCCCTCCATTGGCTTCCCGTCAGCGCTGCGCCATAGGCATATTGCACCGCCAGCGCCCGGTTAACGCCGGCTCAACTGCCGATACTTATACTTATGGCTTCCTCCGCACCCGCTGGCCCTATGCTCCAATCTGCGGGCGCTTGGCGTCCGGCCAATCTACGTGGAAGAACTTGCCGCGGGGCTGATCCACACGTTCATAGGTATGGGCACCAAAATAATCTCTTTGGGCTTGAATCAGGCTGGCCGGCAGCACGGCGGTACGATAGGAATCGTAATACGCCAGAGCGGACATAAACGCCGGTGCGGCGATTCCATTTTGTGCGGCCAGCGAAACCACGGTCCGCCACTGTTCCTGTCCATTTTGAATCTGCTTGCGGAAATAGGGATCCATAAGCAGATTGACCAAAGCCGGGTCACGGGTATAGGCATCGGTGATTTTCTGCAAGAATCCCGCACGGATAATACAACCGCCCCGCCAGATGCTGGCGATGGTGCCGAAATCAAGCTTCCAGTTATATTCATGCTGAGCCTGGAACATTAATTGAAACCCCTGGGCGTAGGCGCAAATCTTGGAGCAATAAAGCGCCTGCCGGATGGCCTCAACCATTTTTTTACCATATTTTTTCTTGCCAACCGTGGGGCCACGGAGTTTCCTGGATGCCGCCACCCGCTCTTCTTTCAAAGCGCTCATGCATCGGGCAAAAACCGCCTCGGCAATGGAATTGGCCGGCACACCCATATCCAGGGCGCTGGAGGATGTCCATTTGCCCGTGCCCTTCTGGCCCGCGGCATCTAAAATGCTGTCCACCAGATATTTTCTGGGCTTGACCGGATCGCGCTGCCGCAGCACATCAGCGGTTATTTCAATCAGGTAAGAATCCAGTTCGGTGTGATTCCACTGGTTGAAAATTTCCGCCAGTTCCGGAGGCGTGAGGTTCAGCAGATGCCGCAGGAGAAAGTACGCTTCACTGATCAACTGCATATCAACATATTCGATACCGTTATGCACCATTTTCACATAATGGCCCGCCCCGTCCGGCCCGAGGTATGCTGTACACGGCACCCCTCCGGTAACCGGCTTGCCCGGTACGGCGCCGGGAATCGGTTTACCGGTTTGCGGGTCCACCTTGGCGGCAATCGCTTCCCAGATCGGCTTGAGATGCCGCCATGATTCCGGATCACCGCCAGGCATCAGCGAGGGGCCAAAACGCGCGCCAAGTTCCCCGCCGGACACACCCGACCCGAAGAACTTGAGCTTGTCGGCATACTGCTTTTCCCGGCGTATGGTATCAGTCCACAGGCTGTTACCGGCATCAATGACGATATCATTTTTATCCACACCCGCTTCGATGAGCTGCTGGGTAACCGCATCAACCGCGGCACCGGCTTTCACCAGAATGATAATGACGCGCGGCTTTTTTATTGCCAGCATAAAATCGGTCAGGGTATCACAACCCACCAATTTGCCGGGCGTGGAGGGATTTTCCTGAATAAATTCCTGTGTCACCGCCGTGGTACGATTAAACACGGCGATATTAAAACCATGATCGGCAATATTCAGGGCCAGATTTTTGCCCATAACCGCCAGACCGATTAAACCAACTTGAGCAACCCCAGTTTCAGGCATGAATCATATCCTTTCAATCCAAATAAGCCGGCGGTATGTTAAAGCACATGGCAAAAACTTTCTAGCGATGGAACTGATTTTGCCGCGCTTAGGGCCTGTTACCGCTTCCGCAACATGGATGCAATGGCTTGCGGACACCATGAGAAAATGGCCAATGAGTCACACTCAACGAACCCCGCCGCGCCGGGGAACAATAATGTGACAACTTTAGATCAGGACTTGGCACCTATGCCTGATCTATGGCCAGTTGCCCGGATTGGACGCCATCGCACCTCAGCCACCGCCGATTATTCGCAAAATCGTTACTTTCGGGATAATTTCAATATTTATTGGACGAAAGCACTGGATTTGCACGAATAAACATAACAGGCCATGCGATTACCGGCCTGCGTTTTGGGAACAGATTCGTGCATCGCGATATCAGGGCTGTCCTGAGTTGCAACGGAGTGCTGATAACCATGATTATTGAATCACAACGTTTTGGTGCCATTGAACTGCTGGCATCGGAAGTTTTTACGCTGCATAACGGCCTGCCGGGCCATCAGTCCTGCCGACACTTTGCATGGATCCGGCACGCGGAGGACGACTCCCGCGTGTGGCTGCAAAGTGCCAATCAGCCGGCCCTGGCAGTCCGGCTGATGGCTGCGACAACGTGCATACCGGGCTACCAACTGAGCCTCCAACGGGACATCCTGCCGATTTTGGCCGCGGATGACGTTCAAAGCATTGAGGCCTATGTACCATTGGAAAATTTCGGTCATGGGTTAACGGTCCAATTTAACCATCCAATACTGATCCATGCGGCGGCGCGATGCGGAATATGCGTATCACTGCCGGATATGCCCGAAATTAAAAATTTCGTCCCCGCCCCAACGCCATCGGAAAGTGAGCAAACGTGTTTACTGCCCGTAAGCCGGCGGGCCATGGCGACAAGGCCGGAGGGTTTTCAAAACATGGGAATTCTTGCGACCGGGGCGATACAATAAGGCGTATGGCAGACGCGGAAATTCAGAAGGCAGGCCGATCGGAGGGTGTAAGTCCGGTCGCGGAAATAAATGGAGTTATGCTGACAAGTCAAGGAGTTGATGTATGCTGGTACTCTCACGTCAGCGCGATGAAAGCATCATGATTGGCGATAACATTGAAATCACCATAGTGGACATTCGCGGCGATAAAGTAAGACTGGGAATCAATGCCCCCAACACCGTGCCCGTGCACCGCAAGGAAGTTTACCAGGCCATTCAGCGCGAGCGGTCCAGCCCCCTGAAGGATGCCGCGGGCAGCGCGGTTAAAACCGCAGCACCGGCATCGAACACCGAAACCAAGCCAACCTACAACCCGAGTGCGACAATACCGGCACCAGCGGATTGATCAATACTCGTCCCGGGGCCTCAATGGGTGCGAACGAGATTAGGCAAGCTATCTAACTCGATCCAAGTAACGCGATGCACGGACCGCAGGGCACATTTCCTCCGGGCCGCAGCTTGATCGGTCCTTTCTTTACATTCGGTATGGCAAGCCAGACCGAATTGAGTTAAAAAAAATCCGTCCCCTGGTTGTGATGTGTCTTGCACACCGAGGCCAGCCTTAATGGTTTTCCGTAGCGTCTGCCTTTCAACGAAGCGCAAAGGTGTAAGCGAGAGCGGCCGCTGCATATCCAAGAAAAAAGGCGGCCCTCATGGCAGGATTTTCGCGATAGATAATTTGTTTGCGCCGCCGGTACCAAGCCGTTCCCAAGACCCAGAGGAGCAGTATCGCCAGTGATCCGGCAAGCCCAAGGTAGCGCCTTCCGATGTGGGCGGGCAGAAACGCAATGAAGATCGCCTCGAAAATAACAAAATACGCACCGAACAAAAGCGAACTGATAAACGAAACGGCAAATATGGCGAGCCGGCGCAAGGACCTGATTCGTTGTGCTGTTGGTGTCTTGCGAGAATCATGGTTCACCGTGTACCTCCGAAGACCGGAAAGCGTAGCGGCGGGAATTGCCGTACTTCAAAGCGGCCAACCGGGAACCTCCGTAGTCAACGGCGAGACCTTGCCGTCTGGCGGCTGTATGTAAGCCCGGTTCCGGACCGAGGGCACGGAACATCACCAGATTATAGCCAACCCTCGCCTGATATTACAGGCACCGGCCGGAGGGCACGCGACGACCGAGTTACCCTATAAAGTCTCAGGTGCTGGCGGGATTTTTCCAAAATAAAAAGCGGAATAAATTCCGAGGCGAGTCACCACAGGGTGGCGACAACGCCACTGGATCCCCCCTCCAGCGGACGGCATAGCG
>JAJZCT010000276.1 GCA_021828925.1 Planctomycetota bacterium | reverse complement strand
GCCAAAGCCAATACCCCCACAATGGGGGGGAATGTTGATCATTTTAAGCATTTTTCTTACCACGTTGATCTTCGCGCGATTGGACAATTTTTACGTGCGGATGGGGTTGTTATGTCTGGTTTATCTCGGCACGCTCGGCGGCGTTGATGATTGGCTTAAACTTACCGCCAAGCGGCGAGTCCCGGGCAGCCGCGACGGATTGTTCTGGTGGGAGAAAATAGTTTTTCAGATCGGCCTGGGTGTGCTGCTGGCGCTGTTTATTTATTACCACGGAAAATATGATCAGGCCCATTACCTTAACTGGCCTTTTTTGCCACGCGATATCGTTTTACCCACCTGGCTTTTTGCCATTATTTCCGTCGTGGTTATCACCGGGACCAGCAATGCGGTCAACCTGACCGATGGCATGGATGGCTTGGCCAGCGGCTGCATGGCCATTGTTGCGTTTGCTTTTATGATTTTGGCGTATGTCACCGGTGATGCCCGTTGGGCCGGCAATTTAAACTTCAACCACATTCGAGACGCCGGTGAACTGGCGATTATCTGCGGTTCAATTACCGGCTCCTGTCTGGGGTTTCTCTGGTTTAACTGCAATCCGGCGCAAGTGTTCATGGGAGATACCGGCTCGCTGGCGCTGGGCGGGGTGGTGGGGTACGTCGCGATTGTCATTCGGCAAGAACCCATGCTGTTGCTGGTAGGGGGGATATTTGTCGTAGAAGCCATGAGTGTGATGATTCAGGTTGGTTACTTCAAAGCCACGCACGGAAAAAAAGTGTTCTTATGCAGTCCAATTCATCATCACTTTCATCTGAAGGGATGGAGCGAACCACAGATTGTGGTACGGTTCTGGCTGCTTTCCGCACTGTTTGCCGCCATGGCATTAGCTACAGTCAAATTACGGTAACGCCTGTATTTGAGATTTTATATGCCCTGCAAAAACGGATTTGACAATTTCTCTTTGCCAATAGTCGTTGGTGGGCCGTGGCCGGGGCGAACGGCTGTATCATCCGGCAATTCCGCCACGCGCCGCAGCGAAATTTCCATGGCCGCCGGATCGGAATCAGGCAGATCGGTGCGACCGATCGCCCCGGCAAAAAGCAGATCCCCGGCGATCAGCGTTGATTCGGCGGGGCAGTAAAGCACCACATGCCCCGGTGAGTGGCCCGGCGTAAAGAGGATCTGAAATTCCAGCTTGCCAATGCTGATCGTTTTGCCGTCTTCCAGATAGCCGTCAGCGTTGCGCGGCGGAATTTTATACGGCAGAGAAAAAATCAGACTTCCCGGCGTAATAAGTTTTGGTTCATCCAGGGCATGAATCAGCACCTTCGCGTCATGATACGCATGCGTAACAACCTGATGATCACTGATATGATCCCAATGGCCATGGGTAAGCAGGAGATATCGGACATTCCATCCGTTATGTCGGGCTATGTTCAGCAGCGGCATCACGGTGTTGTGCGGTGCATCAATAATCGCAGCATCGCCGGTATTTTCATCCGCAATCAAATAAGCATTCGTCGCGGCCAAGCCGCCGGTGTTGGTACTGATTTTCATAACCAGATCATAAGCAATACTGCCAACACTGTGCAATACTGCGAATACTGCCACTACTGAAATTACTGCAAAAGAAAAGCCGGGCTACCGCTTACGCGATAAACCCGGCTTGATTGCTTTTATTTGATATCCCTGATTCCGATGCACTGAATCAGATCAATCAGACCGTCCGGCGACGCAACCGCAGTCCACCGATCACAGCCATTCCGCCCAAAGTCATAAGACCAGGCCAGAAAGCAGCCGGCAGAGGAAGGGACGGAACATCGACCTGTTGTGGGTTTCCTATCGTCCTAGTTCCCCCGGTGCCGGTAGATGTGGTTGCCACATTCAAGGATGAGTTGAAATTATATATCGGCGGAATCGTCAGGTTGCCCGGACCAAAGGTCGAGGCGAACTGGAAAAGGCCGAGGTAAACCGTGTTATTTCCTGAATTTCCAGGTTTGACAGTCATCGATGTGTAGCCGCCACTTCCGGTCGGGGTCTTAGACATTGTGCTACCATTATAATACCCCGCTCCGGAACCGGAGGCGGTGTCCCCGACCCAGTAAACATTGAGCGTAGAACCAGTGTCCACCAGATCCCAGCTCCCGGCGGTGCTGACACTTGTACTTCCGAAAACTGAGCTATTTTTCTGACCGAGTGGGTCAAGGCTACCCTGCGCCGATGAATCGTAACCGTAAAAATCTTGGATTTGAAAAGCACTGTTGGCATAACCACCCGGATCTGCTACGCCACCTGGGGGCGTTCCCGTTACGACCGGGTTCAAACTGCCAAGGGTTCCATTGGGCGAGGCCGTGAAATTCACGCTGCCTCCATTGGGGTTGACGATTGCCAATGAGTAGGTGTAAACCCAATCACCAGTAGCACTACCAGTACCAGGACTGTATTGGGGATTAGCGCTGGATCCCGTCCCACCAGAGGCCGGTACCAATTCCAATTGTGCTTCAGCCGATGGGGTGCCCGCAGACATCAGGCCTGCGACGGCGACTGCCCCCGCGAGACCAATTCCGATTTTTCCAATTGCACTTTTCATAAATTAATCCTTTCACTTTGGTTGGGATCGAGGTGCTCTCATCAACCTCCACACCCCGTCTCAATTTCATCCCTTATGAAGAATCTTCCCGCACAGTTGAAACAATCCAACTGAAAAATCAGGATGATTTCCAATAATTCAAGGTCGGCGTCCATACTCCAATTTGCCTGAACAATCGATGACCCGCTGACCATTGTTCCGGTGCACCGCGGAACAACCACAGCAAGTACCAAGTGCCAAGACAAACAAGCACCAGCACCAAACCTAACCTAAAGCAAGCTAAAAAATCCTGCTCATCAGAGATGCCGCACTCTATCGAGGTTCGTGAGGCTCTCTCGGCCACTCCATTAGCCGCAGGAGAGTTTACAACATTTTAATATGCGTGTCAAGAAAAACTTTAAGATTTTTTTCACAATAGCTGTAAACCCTTGTATTTTAATGGGTTATATGCTACAAAATAAGACTTGTGGAGTGAATCAGTCGGGCGTTTTCGGGCCATTGCTTCGCGCATTATCGGTTCTAAAGAGGCTGATGAGCTCCCATAATATTTAAGTTGCTGCTATAAGTCATTCCTTCTTCGGAACAGTGCCGATTGAAGAAATGTTGTTACTCGCCGACGGCGCTTGACCTTTGGGCCGTCAGAGTTGGTTGCGTTGTACGCCGCGGACAGGAGCCTTCCCCATGATTACCGAGAAAAATAGTTCAGTGCTTTCATCTTCCGATAATAATAGCCATGTACATAAAAATGCAGCTCTGCATTCGGCGTGCGGTGCCGCTCTCCTTGCCCCCAAGGCTAAGGTGGCAGTTGGCTTGGGGTGCGCCCTCGCGGCGTTCGCGAGCCTGGCGATCGGCGAGGCCCACGCCCGCGCGAACACAACCCTTCAGGGAATGGGCTTGGCGCAGCTTGCCCACGCTGTGCCGGCGATCGACGGTGCGGGCGTTGCGGTCGGCCAGGTTGAGGCGACCGTGAGTTCCGGCGGGACCTACTACTATTTTGAGCCAAATTCCAACATTAACACGGGTGCCGCGTTCACATACGTCGGAGCCTCGGGGCAATCAACAGGCGGCTATGCCAGCTACAACGCAAATTGTGGGTCTTGGCACGCTAACGACGTCGGCGAGTTATTTTACGGTAGCGGGAGCTACGTCGGCGTGGCACCGGGGGTTTCACGGGTGACTGTATATGCGGAGAGCTATTTCTCCAGTACCTTTCCCATAACAGGCAATCCGTCCACCACTGCGCGGATCCCCGCGGTGATTAACCAGAGTTTTGGATTTACCCAGGAGCCAGCGTCCGTAATACAATCGGACGATGTGATGTGGGACAATTCGGCTAGCAAGTACAATCTGCTTTACGTTTCGGCGATCGGGGACGGAATAGGCACCGAGACCACACCGCAGAGCTATGTCAATCCCCCCGCAACAATGTACAACGGTATCGCCGTTGGGGTTTATAACGGCCAAATGGCCAACGGCAGCTATGGGGCTTCGACCGGCGCGGGGGCTTACTGGGCCGGCCCGACTTGGGATGGGCGGTCAAAGCCTGATCTGGTGGCGCCAGTTCCAGCGCTTGGGACATGGACCAGCTTCACAGCTCCAGAAGTTTCCGGCGTGGCTACGCTCATGGAACAAGCGGGTCGCGGCACGAACTTACCCGGCCCGGTCGGCCTGACCTCCAGCGATTCCGCAATATTCGCCCAGGGTGCCACTGCCTATACCACAGCCGCCACCGATATTCGCACCGTCAAAGCCTTGCTCCTTAACGGTGCCGTCAAGCCCGTAGGCTGGACGAATTCCTATACCGTTAATAACGGCACTTACACCTATAACACCGTCAGCACCAATGCCACCACGCCGTTGGATCCGCGCTATGGTTCCGGTGTGGTCAATGCGTATAATTCCTACGAAAATCTTGGCGGTGGTGAACACAATTTCACCGCCGCAACCGCCCAATCCATCGCGTCCCTGCCCAGCTCTACCAGTGCGCCTACGGCTAATTTTTCCGGTTCCTATTCCGAAGCGGCCTCCACCACCAATCCCTCCGCCATCACCGGCTGGAATCTGGCCTCCATCGCGGCAACCACCACCAGCAATGCGGTTGAAAATTATGACTTTAATTTGACCGGAACTTCCCAAAACAGTTGGGACCTCACCGCCACGCTCACCTGGAACAAGAACTATAACGCCAGCGGCATCAATCATCTGATGCTGTTTTTATTAAACTCGTCGGGTCAGAAAGTCGCCGGCAGCACCAGCATGTTGGACAACGTGCAGCAAATTAACATCAATCCGGCCTTAGGCACAAATTCCTTAGCGCCCGGGCAGTATGATCTTGCGGTCGAAATGCTGGGCGGTGTGAACGCCATTTCCACCAGCGACACATACGCCCTGGCGTGGAATTTTGTCGACCCCACAACGGTGCCTGAACCAGCCGCCCTGGCTATTTTCGCCATGGGCCTGAGCATGTTCATGCTGCCGCGAAAACGGAAAATGGCAGCGGACAGCAGCAACAGTATTGGGCAGTATTAGCAGTATTGGTCAGATTTCCCACTCGCTGTCGCCAGTCAGCAGGCCTTTGTTTTTCATCAGGGTCAAAATTGCTTCCACGCTCTGCTCAACAGTCCATTGGTGGGTGGGCAAAATAAGATCTGGTGC
>JAJZCT010000275.1 GCA_021828925.1 Planctomycetota bacterium | reverse complement strand
CAAGATTCAGTCGGCAAGAAAAGCTCCTAGTTTAAGCATAGCGTCCCCAAACCATAGGCTATGGTACCACCAACAGTTCGGCAATGGGAAATAAAAAAAGTTTGTTCACAAACTAATTTGGTGGCTGATCCGCCGCACTGCGATGGCCACGACTTATCAGTCGGGGAAGCTCATGGATGCAAAACATAATTCGATTTGCCATGTACTTATAATTTGCGACAATTTACTCACGAACAGCAAAGGTAAAACAATCATGAATGCGATTATTATTTCCATCGGTGACGAGCTTACCTCCGGATTAACCATTAACAGCAACGCTGCGTGGCTGGGAAGACAACTCACTGAGTTGGGAATTAAATGTCCCTTGCAACTGACTATTGGCGATAATCAAGCGGCGATTGTTGAGGCCATCAGGCAGAGCGTCGCGCAATGTGAAGTCCTGCTTGTTTCCGGGGGATTAGGCCCCACAGAAGATGATCTCACACGCAGCAGCGTGGCTGAAGCGCTGGGTGAGCCGCTGGTAACAGATCAGGTCGCCCTGGTTGATCTGGAGGCGTTTTTTCGGCGGATCAACCGTACCATGACAGAGAACAATCGCTTGCAGGCGATGCGACCACTCAACGCGTCATGTGTGAAGAATTCCTGTGGGACTGCTCCGGGAATTATGGCTCGGGAGGGTGACACTCAAATCTTTGTCATGCCCGGCGTTCCCAAGGAAATGAAGGCGATGTTTGAACTTTCCTACAAACCGTTGCTGCAGGCGGCGGCGGGCGGGGTGGTGCGGCGGGTCATGGCACTTAATACCTGCGGAGCCGGTGAGTCTTGGATCGGCTCACGCATTGGCGATCTGATGAAGCGCGGAGCAAACCCGTCCGTGGGCACAACGGTTCATGACGGCATTGTTTCCGTTCGCATTTACGCCACGGGACGGCCGGGGGAAGCTAGCGCGATGATCGATGAAATGGCCAACGAGGTACGCCAGAGGCTTGGTGAACTGATTTTCTCTACGGATCAAGTCAAACTCGAGGAGGTTATTGTCCAGAACCTACTGCAAAATCGCACGACTGTCACCACCGCGGAAAGCTGCACAGGCGGAATGGTCGCGATGATGCTGACCAATGTTCCTGGAAGCTCCGGATGTTTTAATCGCGGATGGATTACTTATAGCGACGAGAGCAAATCGACGGACATCGGCGTTGACCTTGAACTAATAAGAAGATACGGAGCCGTCAGTCGGGAAGTGGCTGTCGCCATGGCGCAGCAGGCCCAGAGTCGGGCGGGATCGCATTTTGCAGTTGCGATTACTGGCAATGCCGGCCCAATAAGTGACAATCCGAAAAACCCCGTGGGGTTAGTGTATATCGGTATAGCTGGACCGAATGGGTCGGGCGCCGTTTATGTGCGTGCGTGTCATTTCTCCGGCGATCGGCAGAGCATTCGCCTGCGCAGCAGCCAGATGGCGTTGACACTGCTGCGGTTAAAACTCATGGGCCTTGATCCGGAAGCGATTCTCCCCGCCTGAACAACACGTTAACTGGCCTTCAAGGCAACGGTGCGGGGATGAACCTCCGGCATAATCGGAATGTGCACTCTGGTTTCAGCCGGATCATAGTGGGGAGAAATAGCGTATTGCACGGGCACGCCGTCTTTGGTATGCAGAAGATAATAGCCGCCACGATCAATCAATTGCTCATACGGGCCGATGACGCATTTACCCATGGGCGTCGGGATGGTGAGCAAAGGCACACGTGTACCGGGGGCGGAGGCGAGATCGCGGAGAATCTTCTGGCTTTCGGGCAAGGTCAGGCGGTGCTGGGGCAAGGTGCCATCGGGAAATGGATGGATCAAATAATAGGGCTTAAATACCACCGGGCCAGAATCCATACGGTCATACATATCTGTAATTATTGATGCGTCATTGTTAATCCCGCGGAACAGGGGATGCTGGGTCATCATCAGGGGGCGACGGGAGTCAGCAAGGTCCGTCAGGGCCAGCATGGCCTGGTGCAATTCCGGTGTGACCTCACGCGGATGAACCACATGGAGAATATACGACGACGGCGATAATTGTTTCAGCGCCTGGTGCAACGCCGTGTTACCAATAATCCGCTGCGGATACCAGACCGGTTCACGGGTATGAATGGTAACGGTAATGCGTCGCGATACTGTTTTGTTGAGTCTCTGCATCCGCAGGGCCACATGCTCAAGCACGGCTGGTGGAACCGCCAGAGGATCACCACCGCTTAAAATAATCTCACGCAGTTCTCTTCGCCCCGGCGATTGTTCCGCCTGATCAAACATGGCGTCAATTTCCTGATGCGAAATTCGCCCGGGCGTGACATCTCTATTCTTCAGATAGCAGTACCGGCACAGCCCGCTGCAGAAATCGGTTACTCGCAGCAGCGCTTCGTAGCGGTATTTCTGAATCCACCTCGGATGATTCACAGCCCGATCAGCGAGTTGAAAAGCATCCCAGCGTTCTTCACCGGTATCATTTAATTCACCTTCATTAGGCAGCGCCAGATCCCAGAGCGGATCAGTCACATCATTAAGCAAAATCTTTTCAGCATAAAATCGCGGTAGCCGAAAAGTGTAGCGCTGGGCGATGCTTGCCATGGTCGCAGCCCTGGCGTCGGTTATGGCGGGCAGCACATCGCGCAATTGATCTACGGACGTAATTAAATCCTGGGATCCAGTGTTCACAGGCGTTTGCAATTCCGGCATTATCCAATTCCTCTGCCAGGAGCCTGTGCGAATAATCGCCGGGATGGACAATTACTCGCACAGGCCCTTGGAAAACTAATCTTAACGCCCTGCCGACAAATCTCAAATTCAGCACCGTGGGACCGCAAATATTTCCCGTGACCCCATTTCGCATCGACCGCATCGGGCACCCCCCGCGCAGCATACTCGTAGCTCAATGCGGCAGCGTTGAGTTCGCCGCGGAAATAAGATCTGTGACACGATGAACATTGGCCCGGCGCAGTCGGCAGAGGAGAGCCGAGCATGGCCGACGGGGCCGGAAAAACGATCCACAGATTTTCTGGATTGAGCGGATTCCTTGTATATACTTGATCATTGGTCAGTGCTACGTGACCATTGCAACCGGTTCCTTCACAATTCGCTGGGCCGGTATATTGGCCGGTATATGGGCACGGCCGGCCGCTCCTGTCGCCCAGGCCGCCGACAGACTTTCATTGATATCCCGGGTGTTTGTCCGAATTTAATCTTAGAGGCGATTTTTTGCGTAAAGGATGGTAGAAATATAGAATCAGGTGTTGCAGCGGCGATAAAATTGCGTGCCTACAATACCGGGACTTCGTGGAAGCTTGGGCGGTCTATGAGCAAACAGAAGCGTGTGGTGGTTATTGGCGCTGGGCCGGGCGGGCTGGCGTCGGCGATGCTATTGGCTAAAGCTGGTCTGGAGGTCACGATCCTTGAACGGCAAGACCGTGTGGGCGGGCGGACCAGTGCTATTGAAAGTGAGGGATTCCGTTTTGATGTCGGACCGACCTTTTTTCTGTACCCGGAAATCCTCAAGGATATTTTTGCGGCAGCCGGGCATGATTTATTTAGTGAAGTTGCCATGCGGCGGCTGGACCCGCAATACCGTCTGACCTTTGCCGGACAGGGTGAAATTGTCGCCACGGGGGATGTTGCCAAGATGCAGGCGGCCATGGCTGAATTGGCCCCCCGCGACGCGGAAAATCTGCCCCGGTTTCTCAGCGAAAATCGCAGTAAACTTGAGGCGTTTGCCCCCTGTTTACAATCCCCGTTTTCCGGTTGGCGCGACGTGGTCACCAAACGCATGATGAAATTGTTGCCCATGCTGCGTCCATGGAATTCGCTGGATCGGGAGTTGCAACGTTATTTTGCTGATCCGCGGATTCGTCTGGCTTTTAGTTTTCAGGCCAAATACCTGGGCATGTCACCGTTTCGCTGCCCGGGGTTATTTTCCATATTGTCGTTTCTCGAATACGAGCATGGGGTATTTCATCCGTTAGGCGGTTGTGCGCGCGTGAGCGAACGCATGGCTGAACTTTTGCAATCCGCGGGCGTGCGAATTAATCTAAGTGAACCAGTGGAGGAACTGATATTCAGCGGAAGCACGGTCAAAGCCGTGCGCACGAATCAAGCCACCTATCCCGCCGATGCGGTCGTTGTCAATGCGGATTTTGCGGCCAACATTCCCCGGCTTATACCCGACGGCCTGCGCCGCCGATGGACCAATAAGCGGATTGAAAAGTCGCGCTACTCCTGTTCCACCTTCATGATGTATCTGGGCATTGAGGGGCATTACCCCAATTTGCTGCATCATAATATCTATCTTGCCGAGAATTACCGCAAGAATCTGCGGGACATTGAAAGTGATCATCGGCTGTCGGAAGATCCGTCCTTTTATATTCAGAACGCGTGCGTGACTGATCCCGCTCTGGCCCCGGCGGGTTGCAGCACCCTGTATGTCTTGGTGCCGGTGTCGCATCAACATAGTCATATTGACTGGAAATCCGCGAAGGTCCCGTTCCGACAGCGAATGTTGCGACAATTAGAGCGTTTTGGGCTAAAGGATATTGAATCCCGAATTCGCTTTGAGCGGGTGGTTACTCCGGAAGATTGGCAGAACCGGATGGCCATATTCCGCGGGGCCACGTTTAATTTGTCGCACGATTTCCGACAGATGCTGCATTTCCGCCCTCATAACCGCTTTGAAGAAACCGGCGGAATATATCTGGTGGGCGGCGGCACGCACCCCGGAAGCGGCCTGCCGGTAATATATGAATCAGCGCGAATCAGTTCGCGATTACTCCTGGAAGATCTGGGCTTGAAATCACAGTGGGACCAACTCGCCGCGGCAATGACCATGAAAGCGTGTAGAATAAGGCCATTGAAAAATGCGCAACGGGATGCTGATTCGGCGGCGGTGTGAGGGTATTGGTGATTTATGGAACCTGTTGAACAACCATTTTCCGCACGCCGCAGCGCGACACAACCACTGGAACTTAGCGTGGCGCAGGCACGCGCTTCCCAGATTCAATGGAGCCGGCAGAGCATCGAGCATCGCCTTTATGCCATCGCCAAATTTCGCCATAGCCTCGCCGCGTCTCCGGCCCGGTTTATCCAGGCATTATCTCATTTGCCGGGCCGCACTGAAGTGCAGAGCCTGGCTGGGGAAATTATTCCACTGGCCAACGCCACAACATTTTTATTGCGCCGCGCGGAACCGCTTTTGCGCCCGCGCATCCGGTCACCCT
>JAJZCT010000274.1:616-5254 GCA_021828925.1 Planctomycetota bacterium | reverse complement strand
TGGCTCTGTACCAGGCAAACGTATTACATTTTCAATTTTAGCAAGGGGGAGTCGCGCACCATAAAGCAAACAATTCATGCAGTGTCAGTCACGATAACGCGATTGACAGGCCCATAGATTTATCAGTTGCCAGCCTTAGCTTGGGCCATTACTTTTCGCAGTTGTTGCTCATCGGCGTTGGTCCAGTAGCCGCACTTGAGGTGCAGAAAAACCGACGTGTAGGGCATGGTAAGATTGGTTTTCAAAATCAGCACTTTGTATAGTTTGCCATCCTTATTGAGCAGGTGAATACTTTTGATGTGGATCCGCTGATGATGGGGAATGTTAGCAGCAGTCAGCATGCGGTCAATATGTTTCCGATACGCGCTGATACCTGGTGTCTGGGAGTTGGTGACAAATTGCAGTTCGCGGTCGGTGTACGCCTCGGGCCGGATGTTTGGAGCCTTAGCTACTGCCGCCAAAACGTACTTGAGTACTTTGTACATACTTTGGTGGGTAACGATGGTCTTCATACCAGCACGGCTCTGGTCCGGGTAGGCGGAATCCACAATCGCAATCCAGTTGCGGTCACCGTAAAGAGGCAGCAACTGGTGTAGTTCGCCATGCCATGACACCGTATGGGCTGCCCTCTGACTGCAGCCGCCAAGACTCAACGCCAGGAATATTAACAGGACAGGTATCGATTGCAGCAAGTGTTTATTCATGACGTTGCACCTCAAAACAAATAACACATGTTGCCAACTAAGGCCTTTCGGCCCGTCCAATTCACAGTGGCATGCGCCCCACCATAATGTCATTACATCATCATGGCAACTGGGCTTTCTTGTCGTGTGTTTCTTGTCGATTGGCTTGCTTTTACCGCCACATGAACATATTAGATTTCGAATACACCCCTGCATCATTATTTTAGTTGCTCCAGGCAATAGATAGCAGGGAATTAGCGCGTCTACTGCGGATTGCTACGCCACTTTCGGCGGTGCCATCACGGTTTGCAGGGATTCCGGGGCACCGAGCGCGGCATCTGTGCATGGCTCAAGTTGCACCTGCGCAGATAAGTGAATATGTGCTGACGAACTGCCTATCAACAATTGCAGCTTGCCCGGTTCCAACGCAAATCTGCGCTTGCGTTCATCCCAGAACCAGAGGGCCTGATCGTTATACGGCAACGTGAACGTCACCGTGCGATGTTCGTGGGCGGCCAGATGCACGCGCTGAAATCCGACCAATTGCTTGATGGGGCGGCGTACTTTGGACTTTGGAGCCGTAACGTAGAACTGCATCACCTCTGAACCGGGGATGTCACTGGTATTGGTTAGCGTCGCGGAAACCTGCACCGCGCTACCGGCGGAAAGGGCCATGGCATCGGTTTTTATCTGGCTGAATTCAAAAGTGCTGTAACTTAAACCAAAGCCGAACGGATACAAACAGCGCCCGCGGAAATACATGTACGTGCGATCATTGATAATGTCGTAATCATGAAAGCTGGGCAACTGGCGCAAGCTGCGATACCATGTTTCCGCTAACTTGCCGCCAGGGTTGTAATCGCCGAAAATGGTTTCGGCGATGCCGGTTCCCTGGGCTTGACCAGCGCACAAGGCGCAGAGAATTGCCGGGATATGTTCATCTTCCCATGGTATGGCAACCGGGCAGTTGGCGGAAAGTATCAGCACGGTATTGGCGTTGGCGTTGTGCACCACCTGCGCCAGCTCATGCTGTGCTCCGGGAAGCACAATATCTTGGCGGTCCAACTGCTCGTGATCAATGGTCTGATCCGTGCCGAGAACCAGAAATACAACGTCCGCTTCTTTGGCCGCTTTGCCGGCCTTTTTTAACCATTCCTTATTCGCCGGACCCTGCACGGTGCAGCCGCGTACAAACTCCACCTGCGCGCTGCCGACTTTCGGGGCGTCTAGTGGAAGTAATTCAATATAGTCAAGATGAAAGAGATCCTTCTGGTCGGAGTCGCCGGCAAATACAAGGTAGATGGAATGCCAGCCGGACGCGTTGTTAATGGGGGCGGAAAATTCCTGGAATGTATCCCAGGCACCGGTGGGTTTAATTTTAATTCGGGCGGCAACTTCGCCGGCCGGGCTGTCCAAATGGACTTCCACCACGCCGCCGGTGGAGGCAGAACTTGCACGCGCTTTAACGCTGGTGCGCCCGGTGAAATCCGCCGCCGGCAACTGCACATAAAAACCATTTTGCATCAGGCCCAGCGTGGCGTCGGGCAGCACGCAGTTGAAGAATTTATAGCTCCAGTCAATGGAGGAAAAGTTGATGGCGTCGATGCGATTTTGAGCTCTTGGCGAACCCAGGGCCGCGGAAATACCATCCAGGGGTGAAACATGTACGTACGGGCCGCCGCTGTAACCGCCCAGAGCGCAGCGATCCGCCATGGGACCGATGACCGCCACTTTTTTAATTTTTAACTTGTCCAAGGGCAGCATTTTCGCGTCATTTTTAAGCAGCACCAGCGATTGGCGCCCCGCCTCTAAGGCGAGTTTTCGATGCTCTGGGCTGTCAACCACACTGAAGGCGATGGTGTTGTATGGCACAACATTGGGATCATCAAATTCACCGAACAGGAATCGCGCGGTGAGAATGCGTGTGAGGGCCTGGTCAATATCGGCCTGGCTTACCAATTCCAGCGCCACAGCGCGGGGTAAAAATTTCTGATACGTGCCCCAGGCAAAGCCGCAGTTCAAATCACAACCTGCCTGCATCGCCAATGCCGCCGCCTGTTCACCGGTGGGAACGTAATGATGGGTCTGGTAGATATCGCCCACGGCGTCGCAATCGGAGGTGACATAACCCCGGAAGCCCCAGCGGTGGCGCAGCAGGTCGGTCAATAAGAAGCGATCGGCGCAACAGGGAATGCCATTAATTTCATTGTAAGACCCCATGACAGTAAATACGCCGGCATCCACCGCACTGCGGAAGGGACGCGTGTAATATTCCCAGAAGCTACGGGAATTGACGCTGGCGGAAGTAGTGTGGCGATCATCATCGGTTTCATTGCAGATAAAATGTTTGGCGCAGCAAACGGTTTTTAGAAAATTGGGATTATCCCCCTGCATCCCCTGCACCACGTTGGCCACCATCGTGCCTATCAGATGCGGATCTTCCCCGAGGGTTTCATCAATGCGCCCCCAGCGCGGATCTTTAGCTGTGTTAAGGGTTTGGGGCGAATAATAAGCCAAGGCGGTGCCGTGCTGATTATGGTATGCCCGTGCTTCATCGGAAACCGCGGTATACACTTTTCGGGCCAGCGCCGGATTCCAGGAATTGGCCATGGCCAGGGGCACCGGAAAACTCGTACACGGCCCCCCGCGCAGGAGACCATGCAGCGCTTCATGCCAATATTGATATGCCGGCAACCCCAGACGTTTAATCGCCGGCGCGGTATTGCCCAATTGCCCGGTTTTTTCCGTCAACGTCATTCGAGCCACGAGAGCGGCGGCACGGCGTGCGGCTCTTTCATACGCCTGCGGCGAAATGCCCACTGTGGCGGCCGGTGGCTGCGGCATTGCGGTAGCGGGTTCACCCTCCGCAAGTCCACCGATTCGCGGCCGCAGGGACGCCAGCATCGTGCTGGCGGTCGCCGTGGAAATAAACCTCCGTCGGCTGATTTTCCGGCCTAACGGTTTAATTTCTTCTGACATAAAAAACTCCTCAATAATAAAAGTTCATAGGCATTCTGGTCGGAAAGCGCCTTACGTCTGTATCGCCGCCAACGCCGCGTTGATATATCCCAAGGCATACGCCATTCCCGCGTGCCACGGCGCACTACACGACATTTGCGGCGCGTGATCGGGAATTACCACCCCGTTAAAATGATTCTCTTTTAGAATTCGCAGCACGCGCATAATGTCCACATCGCCTTCATCGATGAAAGTTTCGCGGTAGCTGGGAATTTTCCCCCGCACATTCCGCAGATGGACATAACATATCTTCCCCTGCCGACTGTATTGATCCACCGCTTCATAGACGTCACCGTGTGTCATTTCCGCGATGGACCCTACGCAAAACTCCAAGCCGTTGCAGGGGCTGGAATTCAAATCCAATAATTTCTGATACAAGGTGGGCTGATACACCAGGCGGGGCGTTTTTCGCAGTGTGGCAAAAGGGGGATCATCCGGATGCGCCGCAAGATGCACACCGGCTTCTTCCGCGACAGGTAGTAACTCATCGAGAAAGCGCTTGGCACGCAGCCAAAGTTCATCGGAGGTTATTTCCGCCATGGTCCCCGACGGTGCCAGCGGATCATACACCATGTTCCAAACCATACCGTTGGGAATCGGTGTATTGTCCTGTCCATCCACGCCCACTGCGATAGCATGTCCACGGGCAAATGGCCCGCTGATTCGCCCCCCTACGCCGGCCAGGCTGAAGTTGTACCCCATGCAGGGAATTCCGGCCTGCCCCATCCGCCGGATCATGGTTTTCAAACCCTCCATCTGCTCACAGCGTTTCGGGCCATCGAGCAGCACGTCATACCAATGAGCCGGGTCAAAGTTTTCAATGGCCGCGATTTTTAAGCCCTCCTGCGCCGCCGCTTTTACCAGCGACTGAAGTTCCTCCAGCGACCAGAGCTTTTTTGGGTCACCGGCGTACCCCCACCCCTGCTTGCCGCCGGTG
>JAJZCT010000274.1:0-606 GCA_021828925.1 Planctomycetota bacterium | reverse complement strand
CAGTTTTGCTGTGCGCCCCCCCGTTAAAATAATCCACCAGATGTGCGACAATATGCGTGCAGCCGCACTGCCGGGCAAAACGGAAGTTCTCCGGTGTTAAGGCGTGGCGATATAACCCCAGGCCAAGTTTCATGGATTCTCCTGCTTGAGCGCGGGTGGCAGGTTGCGTTTAAATAATTTTGGCGCATGGGCATCATATTGACTATCAAACTTGAGGCGAACGATTAGCTTCACTATCATGTGCCGATCTCCAATGTAATTTGATCCAGCACGATGCCGGGATCAACCGCGTACACTGTCAATACGTGCCGGCCGGCGGGAACGTTCCCAACCGCAAAGCGCAGCGGAATATGATTCTCCAGCACACCGGCGCTGCGGATGGCATTTCCCACCACCCGCGTTTCGCTTGATGCAAATGGAACGGCCCGCACGTGCGGCGGCGAATCGTCCCATCGCATAGCCAATCGCAACTGCATGCCCGGATACAATTCGTAGGTTGGTAAGACGTGTAGAACTACTTCCCCATTGGCGCATTCAGCTGGTACATGGATGTGATATTCCATTTGCGGCGCATGGGCAAGCTCGGTTTCAGGATCCCATTGATTT
>JAJZCT010000273.1 GCA_021828925.1 Planctomycetota bacterium | reverse complement strand
CCAACGGGAAAACCAGCATGTTGGCCCTGCTGGGGGCGGTGCTGGGTTTCCTGCCCTATAATTTCAACCCGGCAAGTATTTTTATGGGTGATACCGGCAGCATGTTCCTGGGGTACGTGTGCGGGGCTATGATCATCATGTTCGGAAATGACGGCATATTCCGCTGGTTCCTTGGATCGCTGGTGATTTTTGGCCTGCCTATTTTAGATACCTTCCTGGCCATCGTGCGCCGAAAACTCAACCATCGCCCGGTATTTTCGCCCGACTCCGGCCATTTCCATCACTTCCTGTTGAAGCGCGGCCTGTCCGTTAAACAGGCGGCCTTGACCAGTTATGGTCTGACCGCCATGTTTGTGAGCTTCGGCCTGGTTATTGTCCTTATTCCTACGAGCCTGGCCTTGGGCATTTACATGGTTTTGTTTGTCTGGCTCGTGGTAATCGCATTTAAAATGGGCATGGTGTATCAGCAGGGCGGAAAAACCGCTGCAGCATCATCCGTGGTTCCGAGAATTCCGGCATCGTCCGAATCTCCACTGGCACCCCCGGAAACCCACCTCGCAACCCCCACCCACGAAGCCCCCAACATCATGCCCGTAGCCGATCACGGACTATTTTCAAAATAACTGAAATTAAACACGCAGTATATGCAGTACATACAGTATTGGGCAGTAGTTGCAGCAAGTGGAATTTAGAATCTGGAACCTGGAATTTTCCGAAATCGCTCGCGCCGCAATCTTACCCGGCAGGCAAACCCGCCGGCCCACGCCGTTTCCTGCATCCTGACACTGTGCCCTGTAACCCGTAACCCGTAACCTGTAACCCAAGTGGCCATTACTCGGACAGGCTCCCGGAGCCTGTATTTCTCTGTGCCGCGTGTTACACTCTGGCCATGAAGAAAGAAACGACGCCTGTGAATCGTTATGCCAAGTCCGAGGCTCTGTTTGCCAAAGCACGTGATCTCATGCCCGGAGGAGTCTCCTCGCCCGTGCGATCATTTAAGAGCGTGGGACGCCAAGCATTGTTTATTCAATCCGGGGAAGGCCCTGCAATTATTGACGTGGACGGTAATTCGTACATT
The DNA here is from genome assembly GCA_021828925.1 of Planctomycetota bacterium. The sequence goes on along the minus strand of JAJZCT010000273.1, from coordinate 4,259 downwards.
GATTACGTGATGAGTTACGGCCCTTTGATTCTGGGGCATTCCCATCCGGCGGTTCAGGCGGCGGTGGCCAAGCAGATCAGCCATGGCAGCAGCTTCGGCTGTTGCAGTGCATCGGAAATTGAGCTGGCGGCAATGATCCGTCAGGCCATGCCGGCGGTGGAAATGATTCGCTTTGTCAACAGCGGTACGGAAGCGGTCATGAGTGCCCTACGGTTGGCGCGGGGATTCACGGGACGGTCGCTGATTGTCAAAATGGCCGGCGGATATCATGGACACGTTGATTCGCTGCTGGTTCAGGCCGGTAGCGGTGCTACCACGCACGGTCACCCGAGTAGTCCGGGCATTCCGGAAAACGTCACCGCCAATACGGTGGTCATCGCTTTTAATGATCTGCCGGCGGCGCAGGCGCTTTTCGCAAAATTCGGCCCGCAGATCGCCGCAGTTATTACCGAACCGATCATGGGTAATATTGGTGTGGTCGTACCGCAGGCCGGTTATCTGGAAGCGTTACGGAAACTGTGCGATGCGGCGGGGGCGCTGTTGATTTTTGATGAGGTCATGACCGGCTTTCGCGTGCATCCATCGGGCGCGCAGGGCCTGTTAGGGGTGAGGCCGGATTTAACCTGTCTGGGAAAGATCATCGGCGGCGGCCTGCCGGTGGGCGCGTATGGCGGGCGGCGGGACATTATGAATCTGGTATCCCCGGCCGGGCCGGTGTATCAGGCGGGAACGCTTTCGGGCAATCCATTAGCCATGCAGGCGGGAATCACCACGTTGCGACTTCTACAAGAGCCGGACCTATATCAACGTCTTGAAGTATCAGGCAGGTTGCTGGAAGACGGCTTGCGGCAAAGCGCTCACGCAACCTCGTGCCCGGTATCCGTGCAACGTTGCGGCAGCATGATAACACCGTTTTTTTCGCCCGGTGGCGCAGGCGTCCAGAATTACGCCGGCGCGCTGACCTGTGATCAGACGGCATTTTCAAAATTCTTCCAAGTGCTGCTGGATGGAGGTGTGTTGGTTCCGCCATCCCAGTTTGAAGCCTGGTTTGTCAGCGCAGCCCACACCGAAAGAGACATCGACAAAACCATTGCTCTCGCGGAACAAGCCATGCGTGCGGCTGTGAGTCCATAATCTCGCCGGCGACAAAGCACGAGGCTCTGAATTTCACCCGTCGTCCGCGTTTATCCTTGCGCTTTGGCCAATCGGCCGCGACTTCCCCCTGGGGCGGCTCGTGTCACGGGCGGGGCGCGATGTCCCCTTCCCACGGCCGCGCGGAATAACATAACAGGGCGCTGGCCAGAGTCCGTGTGCTTTTGCAGATCCACCGCAAGGGAGACTCCGGATCGCCACGCGTTCCACCCTCAATCAAACGCTCTAACGCCGCCAGCAGGGCGGGATCCGCTTCCGTCAGGTTCTTGCGTCCCGCGCCCGGGCGACGGATACGCCCCGGAAGAGAAGCCTCTCCCGCTGCGATCTCCCGAATTCCCTTGCCGATGGCCTTCCGGGATAAGCCACAAGCGCGGTGTATCTTGGATACTCCACCATAACCCAATCCCACCGCTTCATTAGCCGCCATAATGCGCCGCGTCCGCTCGTCAAGGAGCGGCCAAATGCGTCTGAACTTCCGTGTTAGCACCGCAGCAGGTCTCATGCCTAACTATCATACCTCAATTTCCAACAAGTTGATACCTTTATTTATTACCGCTGCCTAAGTACTTCCTACCTTCAATGCGCAGCATTCTACCGTGTGGGAATGACGAACGTATTCGCAGCAACTGCCGCTCTAACTGTTTTCTGGCACATCAGCGGGCGGATGACAGCCGTGAGTTAACGCGATATAAACTTACACAGGAGTTGTTCTATGCGATCCATTTTAGCAGCGATCTTCGTGATATTTTTTACCTCGGCTACTGCTGTGGCGGGCGATTTTCTCGCCTATGTTCAGGCTTTTAATTCACCCATATTGGTGGCCAACGGCAAGGTACAATCGTCTTGGTCGGTGCAACAGCAGAAGGTGGTTGATTTTATCAACATGCAACGCGGCGTGATCATGGGCGGCAGCATCGGCGCGTTCAGCCGTTTCATGGTCCGGGCTGACGCGATTTCCGTCACGCATTTGCCAGGCGGGAATAATTTCCTTGTCGCCGCCGATTGCTACTACCCTGGGAAGAATACACAGCCCACCACGATCTACGAGGTTCATTGTTCCCCGAAGGATGGGAGAGTCGGTGTGCGAATCGTACGCATAATTCATGCCCCATGGCAATTTATAGACGATACCAAGTCGCATGTGTGCCAAGGGGTTCAGGCCGGTCCTGATGGGATTGTGTGGGAAACCCGGCGGGGGCCGGACCAGAAGCACCATAGCTATATCGAGGTGGCGGCGGTGAACTGGCAAACACAAAAGGTGCTGGGAAAATGCCGCATTTATGTTAAGGACCTGGGCGAGGCGGGCATGCCGGAACCATTGGACCATTCCGCCATCCTTTTTGCATATCCACATTTCAAACAGGTGATGCGCAAGGGCGTTGTGCACAACCACTTCGGAGAACTCCTCACGACCCTTATCATGGAAAACGGGCGCAAGCATATACTCCACCTGGCTCCCAAATTACCGAATAAGCCGTTTTTATGCGCTACGTGGGGAGGCAGAACTACCGGCATCACCTACGACGGTCGGAACTTTGTTTCCTTTTCGATTGATCAGCAAGGTAAGTTGTCTACCCCGTACACACGTAAACTGCTGCTGAAGGCCGTAGACGCCCAGTATGTTGGCAATCTCAAATCACAGCGGGTGGCACCCCTTCACGCCGAAAGCTACTGTTGGATAAGCCGTCATAAAGCGGCCGCGTTGGTAAGATACGCAAGCCACCAAAAACTGATCTGCCTGAACCCCTCCACAGGGATTATCACGCACGTACAGGAAGTAAAGCCATCCGTTCAGTGGTTATATGCGCGGCACGGAAAGCTCTACCTGATCAACGATATGGGCAGCATTATTCCCTGGGCCATCAATGGCCCATCAAAGGAAGTATTCGGTATAGCTCCAAATTCTGTCGCAGGCGTCGCCGGATCGCAGTAGAGCGCATTTAGAAGGCCGCTGCCCAGTTTCACTTAAGGCCCGACTTGAATAAATAATCTTCACGGCTATCCTCAGCTTTCATTAGACACCCCTGCTTTCCAGGAGCAAAAATATGACTGATGGTGAGGAAACTTTTAAAAGCCGTGTGCAGGAGTTCTGGCGTTGGTTCGCGGAAGCGGCTTCCCGTTATAGCGAAACCATTGCCGCCGTCGCGTGCGCCACGTTGACAACCGAGATCAGTGCAAAAGTGAACGCGCTGGCTGACGGTCTGGCATGGGAGTTCGGACCAGGGGCTGGTGGCGGCGGGCACTCGCTTACGCTCAGCGGGGAAGGAAATCTGCATCGGCAGATGCTTACGATTTATTGGTTAGAAAAGAGCACAGATAGAAGACGCACTCGATGCCGCTCTCAGGGATTCCGCCAGCGGCCGTTTGTTAGGCGGCGCGAGTGGAACAGCGAACGCGTATATCGACCTGCTGCTGTTCGACGGTTCCAACAGCATTGAAATCATTAAGCGCGTCATGCGCGAGAAAGGGCTGCCCCCAGGCTCCAGCATCAACTACTTTTCTAGGAGCCTGTCCGAGGAGTCGCGCCGCAGGGGGGGCCAAAAAGCACGCCGCCCCGCGGGGCATAGGCGCTAACTTAAGCGTTAAAATCCTCGGAAGCTGCGGCAACGGCAGTGAGAGGGCGTGCGAAAAGCCCACAGTTTACGTCTGTTTCCAAAAGCAGCCATCTCCGGCGGAACCTTAAGTTAACGCATATGGCCCTGCGGGGTGGGCCTGAAATGCCGCGTCTGCTTTGTTGTCGGACCTCGCAGACTCATTATCCGAAGTCGGCTCGATCCTCCGCCGCGCATACGGGACATTTCAGACCCATCGCAATCCCGGCCATTACTCGGACAGGCTCCGGGCACAGCGGGCCAAGATAGCCGTTAGAATCGTCAATGTGCGCAAGGCCTCTATCCGCAGCTTTGAGAAACTCACGCAGGACGCGTTCAGCAACTGCGGTCTGATCTTTTTCAATAAGTTGACTTATCGCAGAAAGCACAGGTGTGAGATCCGAAGCAATGGGCCGAGCCAGCTTCCACGGCTCCCGGCTCGACCGCGCCCGCTGCCAGGCTTTGTGAATCATGTCTTTAAGTTGGTCATCGACGAGGCCACCGGCCAGAACCTTC
>JAJZCT010000272.1 GCA_021828925.1 Planctomycetota bacterium | reverse complement strand
AAGAACCAGAGCAATCCGCGCAGCGTTCCGTATTGTTCTGACACCTATTTTCCAGATTCTGACTTCTCGCGACACTACGCCCGGAAAAGAAATTATTCACCGTCCATCGGCAGATCTATTTCGCAAGACCCTCTCCAATATATCAACGGTGCCAACACGTATCAGTTTGTGATGAGCAATCCGGTGGGGAATGTGGATCCCAGCGGGTTGGATGCGGAAGAAGAGTTGGGTGACGACGGAGTTGACATGGGGGCCGCTGGAGGAGGAGAGTCGCCGGCGGTGGCGGACGAGATGGCCAGGGTTGCGGCCGAGAACGCCGCTAACAGCGCTGTGGCTGCTGCCGAGAATGCGATTGCTCAGGCTGCGCAACAAGGTGCCGACTCACGGCAGTTGGCCCAAGCCAACAGCGACCTGGCGTGGGCCAAGAACGGCCAGAACTTGGCGGACGACCCACAGGCCCCGTATACGACAAGGAGATTGGCGAGCGTACGGCGCAGGATTTTTCGAAGAAGGCCGAGAGGGACGTGTCCGAGCCGGCGGCGAAAACCAAAGGTCCGGCAAGAAGGGCGTATCCAAACAAAGGAGAAGAGAAGAAACCAACCAGCCCAAATCAGATGGAAAAACAGGTGCAGCGCGGACAGGCACCCAAGAGTGTGGACCGCGTCGACCAAGGCAAGGGTCCCTTCGAGCAAACGCACGTCCATTTCAGTGACGGATCGGCGCTCAACCAAGACGGTACGTGGAAACATGGAGGCCGACCATTGACAAACGCCGAATCCGACTGGCTTAGACAGAATGGATGGAGACTACCTGGATGATACGAGACGATCAAATCAAGGATAGGGTGCGCGGGTGGCTGAGATCATTCGCACAACTGCAATCGGAGATCGACATTTCAGGCTGCGTGCAGGCCGACGGCGACTATTTTTTCCCCGAAATTGGGAGCGATTTCCGGGGAGCAACGAAGGTCATTACTATTCTGCGTGCATTCCGCGAACTCGCGACTGCCTCGAACGAAGAGCGGTTGCATGCAGTCCCGGCCGTACTTTTTACCCTTTCGTCATCCACCGTCGCGCCCCTCCCTGTGCAGTCTCAGTTGATCCTTACCGAAGTGATCGATCCGCGTCATCCGCCCGGCCTATACTTGGTGAGCAAACGCCGGGAACTGTTCTTTTCCTGGGAACCATCATTTAACGCCGCCATGAAGCTTGACCTCGGGGGGCAAATACCTGACGGCTTGCTCTGCCGTTTCGTTGCGAGTCCAGTTGATCCCGCCCCAGGCGTAGTTGCAGAGGAGTGGTCGCAGCACCTTGAGATTTGGGATCTAGGCGATGATAACGTGAGGATTGCGAACGCGGTGCGCTGTATGGGCGGTAGTGTGAGAATATAAATGTATTGTGGCCTTGGCTGCTGCAGTGCTGCAGTGGCCCAGGTGCGCCGTGCAAAGGCGGAGTGTTCCAGTCCCGATGTATCGGGACAAGTCCCGTCCCAGTATCGGGCCGCCAACGGCGCGGTGACCACTGGGTCCACGCCGTTTGTGGAATACACTTATTCCAGTCCGGCAAACGGCTCGAGGCTCACGTGCATGGTCTATCCCGATAACATATCTTTCGCAGCGGATATCGGGACAGGTCCCGATAGCATATCTTCCGGGAAGCAAAACAGGGACGCATGTAGTTGACTGAAATGCAGTGAGGGACACTCGCATGTTTCGGTTATCCAAAAGCCTATGTCCGGCGAGTGTAGTTTCCCTTGGACTCCATACTGGCATCGCGCGGTTGGTCGGTTATAATCAATCGGGTTGACAGCCAGCAGGAAATTACAATGGCGGCGTTGAACGAAGAGTTGGACGAAATTGCCGAAGAGCCGCAGGCGCGGTTTGGCCGCGGCGCGGCCGAGGGTGCCATGACCTTCCCGCCCAAGAACCAGAGCAATCCGCGCAGCGTTCCTTATTGTTCTGACTCCTATTTTCCAGGTTCTGACTTCTCGCGACACTACGCCCGGAAAAGAAATTATTCACCGTCCCTTGAAAGTGTGTTGAGGCAGGAGCTGAAATCCCGATTGTCAACAGGAGTGGCACATCGGGAGATCAACCAGGACCCGGCGGGATATCCCGGCGCTGCGGCGCTCAGCCGAGGTGTCGGCACGGGATTTCACGGGGCTGATGCGGAGCATAACTGTGGCGAGCATCGCTCGCTCCCGCTCAACATCAACGGTGCCAACACGTATCAATTTGTGTTGAGCAACCCGGTGGGGAATGTGGATCCGTGGGGGGCCAGTATTTTGCAACAATTGGCAGGATCACCAATTACGGGAGCATATAAGTTACCTCCGTCCAATACACCCGATTGTTGGCCGGGTGCGAATCCATTCGATATGCTTAGCCACTGGTACCAAGGCAGCGGTGCTCCGGTCATCATTACAGGCCCGCCGTTCATTGATAATGTGAAGCGATCGCCCGCGTTGGAAGCGGAAGTCAAACAGTTCAAGCGACAACTGAAACGCAAAATCAAGGCCGCAGCGAGAAGATTGTCAAGCGGGAAGACCACGGTTGTCACAAATCGTGATCTCCATTTTACTTACACAATTCTCGGGTACAGGTGGGCTGGATTTGGCGAGATACACCTAAATATCACCGCGAGCATCACCGTTAATAAGGGTCGCACCGGGCGTGTAACATATTCGGGAAATATTGACTTCCACGGTTACGATCGGTACCAATGGGGAACGGCCATGCATAGGCCGTGGCCGATCTATTGGGCGGGCGATATCATCAATACGACAGGCACTCCGTTCAATTCATCTTGGAGTTGGACCGAGTCCTTCAACCGCGCGGAGTAAACACGATGTTCAGCGCAAAACCTTCCGATGTGTCGGAGAATTGGATGTTGGCTATTTGCCAGGCATGGGCTGTCCTGTTTTGTGTTCTTGGGGCTTGGTCCGTTATTATGGGCATGCATAGCCATCATATGCAGCTACGGTTCACGGATGGAGTGAATATATTCCTATGGTGGGTTGTCACCGGTTACATGCTTTTTGGCCATAATATCCCGAGGTTGCGAGTTGTCGCTTACCTGGCATTTTTGCCACTTGCATATTTTACGTGCCTGATTTTTACGGGTTGGTGGATGGTATTTGTGCGTTCCGCTTCTGGCCGAGCGTACAGCGATATGCTTTGCGGTGCAATAATTACTGCACCGATGTGCGTCCCGCTAGCATTGGGTGCGTACCTCCGTATCCGGAGGGTGCAAAAAGGTGGAGCGCATCGTGGCCGGCCCTAGCTCCGGCAGGACGGAGTCGATTGGTTAACTTGAAGGGCATGGCTCGAGAACCCGGAGGTATTCTGGGAGGCTACGTCTACCATGTGCCGAACCGTTCCGGCCTGCGGATTGCGTTGATTCGCAATGATCCCAGATATGACACGCTCGAACGGCAAAAAAATGGATGCATCCACCTTCGGCGACCGTGAAAAAGGAATCTAAAGACCGAGGTTTTTATGAATAAGGCTCAATCATTCTTGGCAGGACTATTGATGATTACAGCGGTAACGCCACCATATGCAGCAGCGGCGTCGCAGTTTGATAGCTCCGCAAATAGCAATTTTGGTAAATTAATGGTATTGCTCAACGGCCATCACCCCCGATTAGATTTATCACCAAAGTCGGCTCTTCCATGTTTTCATTTCACATTTGGCTTATCTGGTCCACAGCCCTCAAATAAATCCGATGAGTCTTTCACTGAAATTCGTGTTGTCCGAAATCGCCTGGCATACGCGGCGGTCCTTTATTTTACAGACGGCCCGTGCTTTTACAGCACATCCAACGGTTCGCATTCTATTGTGGCCATGGTGACCCCAGCTACTCCTTCTTCCGTTTTGATCGCGAAAGATGCGTCAATATATTGTGCGGGGCTGTTGACAAATATGGATGACAAGACATTGAATATTCCCGGTGGAACTACCTACTGGTTTGGTGTCCAAGACGGTAAGCCGCGTTATCCAATCTCCCTCCGAATATTTGGGTTCGTTAGGAATAAGCTAAACATGGCACACGAGGTGAAATTCCTTTCCTCGGTGGCTCCGAAGCTGTCTCTGTGGTGGCCAAATCCAGAGATTCATGCGGAGGACAATGTGGTGGCAACTTTTAACCTTAGCGGCGGTGTTAATTTTCCATTGAAGCAGTTGACCCTAACTATGAGACGGGGCAACAGCGTAGTGGGGACGGGGTGGATTTCACATATTGGACCCGGTTTAGGGCGGAGCGGCCCGATCATACACAGAATAACTGGATTGCAATCGCGAATGGCGCTGCCTTGGCTGCAATGCAAACCGACGGAGATATTTCGTGAATTCAGGCTATTCGCAAACCAGAAACAGAAGCCGCCGCCACCGTCCCGGAGCTTTTTTACCCTTCGCGATCGGTTTCTCAAATGGACTTCCGCACCGGATGCGGCTAGAGCGCACGTAACCCGGCCAGGGAGGTGAACGGGTAACTGTTTAGCGCTCCGCTGGGGGACTGAAACGGGGACGCATTTAGTATTGGCATACGCGGAGCGGTAAGCAGTTACGGATACCGACACATGATGCTAGGTGCGTCCCCGTATCGTTATCCAGGTGGCGTTTGAGCGAGAATCAGTAATTGCAGTATGTGGCAGTATATTCAATATTGATCAATAGATCCGGCACCTGTCCCGGCGAAATGGGAATCCTCCACCCGCCTCGGCTTGCTCCTTGTGAATTAAAACGTTTTTCGGCGTAACGGCACGAAGTGGGCGGTGCGGTTTGCGATTCGTTATGGCAATGCGTGTGATTATCGGCCAGGGCGTGCTACCGCTTTCTTAGCGCGAAGCAACCGATTTCCACATATTAATAACCTAATATTGGGCCATGGAAATATTTAAGCCAATCAGTATCGCTTCGCATCCCGTCAACACGCTGGCAACTTCCAGTGCAAATGTCACCATGGGGTTCCCGGCCCATAGCGCGCCAACGGTAAGCAACCGGTGGAATGCGGATGACACCTTGTGCGGCCACGGCAGTTCATCCTTGCCGCCCGCCGATGGCCATTCGGCACCCCAGCCGCTGGACGCGGTGATTATCTCGGATATTCATCTGGGCTGTGACAACTGCCAGGCCAAGCTGGTTATTCGATTTCTGGAAAATATTCTGGAAGGCCGCATCGCCACGCGCCGCTTGATTATCAATGGCGATGTGTTTGATTCCATTGACTTTCGGCGGTTAAAGAAAACGCACTGGAAAGTACTTTCCATGATCCGCCACCTCTCGGATAAAATGGAGGTGATCTGGACCTGCGGCAACCATGATGGCCCGGCGGAAATCGAATA
>JAJZCT010000271.1 GCA_021828925.1 Planctomycetota bacterium | reverse complement strand
CGTGAAGGGTCGGCAAAACACCGTTCCACGTTCCACCGTCTAAGCAGCGCGGAAATTTTTTCCGCAAGTTCATCCAGCGGCAGCCGCCGAGCGTAAAATTCTTCCACCACATATAGCCGCTGATCCGGGCGCTGCACCCCGACCACCACCACGGTGGGATCGCGCCAACCCCAATCCAGACCCGCACAAGCCAGCGGGGCATTACCCAATTCTTTTTCATCCGCCCCGGAGGCGGAAATAATATGATCCGCAAACGTTTCATACACCAGGCCCTCGGGTGCCGCCCAAAGGCCGTCCAGCAGGCGTTTCCGTCGCACCCCGGACAGCCGCTCCAAAGTGGCCCGGTACGTCTGCCCGGCCGTCGTGTACAGCCCGGTTTGGCGATCGAAGAAAATCGGATTGTCTTCATGCCGACTGACTAAGCGCCGCATAAGGCCCGCATTGGCCCGCACATTAAGCCAATGTCCCGGATGCGACGGGTTGCATTCCGCCACCGCCTGATGATACGGCATAATGCCGTGGCGCAGGCGGGTGAGAAGTTTTTCCCAATCTGAAAGTGTTAATTCCGTGGCTTCACATGCCAGAATCATATCGTACTCACTGGACATGACCCGATCCGCATTATCCAGCCCGCCCAGTACAAGTTCCGAGCCGTTCTCCAGCACATATCCCGTACGGCGGCCCCGCGTAGCGCCTCGGCTGATGGAATGCCCCGCAGGCAATACCTTTTCCTCCAGCGTAACCAGGGCAGATTGTGTGAGGCTCACCCGTGTTTTCCGAGCCAGCAGGCAACGCATGGAGCTGTATTTTTGCATACACAGAAACATTTTTTCCAACGCGGCGCGGGTTTTCCCCGTCCCCGCAGGCCCGGCCAAAAGCACTTCCCGTTCATGCGTATAAAACAATTCCTCCGCCGCTCCCACTGGCTCATACCCCTGCGTGCCGGTTGCGGCATTATTCTTTTGTGCTCTTTGCCTGCGTTTACTCATACGTCCTCAAGGCGAACATTCTGATAGGTTTTTACCGGCTCGGCATTTCCCGCTTCGCCGGTTGCGTCCGACTGGCCTAAATAATGCTTGCCAAGAAATTGCAGCAGCCGGACATCGCCTTCCTCCAGGGTCGCCACCTGAATCTGCTTTTTTCGCAGCCCGATATGCATGGATGCTCGACCGCGTTTTAACTGTTTGCCAAATTTGCCGCGCAATGCGGAAACCGATAATTCCAGATGATCGGCAATTTCTCCATCGGTGGCTCCGGTATGCGCCAAGGAGACAATCTGCTCCGCCGCGTCCGCATCATGCAAAAACTCCTCGCCCCGCGGCATCCGCCCGGCCCCCGGCCTGGGCAACGCGCTGTCCTGCACAGGAACGCTGGTGGGTGGATCCGCTTTTTGCGATTTTCTGGACATCGTACAATCCACTGTTAAAGATCGGACAAAAACGGGCGACATCGCCAGCATTATCAGGCCCCGGCACATTCAATGTGCCGACGAACATACACTGACTCCTAACTCCTGCCTTCTCACGCTGATGTATTGGAACGAACAAATCCGCCGGGCGTGGGCAGGCTCAGATCCGTAGCTGCGTTGTTTCAGGCCGGCGGTTGCATCCGAATAGGTGACAGCCTTTAATTTCCATTTTCCACCCGCCCGGCAGGAACGGATCATGGCGGGATGGGAAGTAATCAGGCTCAAACGTTTACAGCCTGCCTGGCGGATGGCGATTTCCGCAACGGCATCACGGAATTTGCCGCCTACCCCTATGCCCTGATAATCCGGCAGTACCACAATGCGGGAAAAGCGTTTGTAGCCGACGAAACCAGCGACTTGCGTAATGCCGGCAAACGCAATGGGGCGACCATCAAGCAAGCCACAGTAATAATCACCTCCCGGCAGCTTGGAGCTTAAATAATGATGGCGTTCAAACATTGGCCATAAGTTGCGTTCACACCGGCGGATTTCAATGCGTAGTTGCGGTCGCCGAAGACACCCCCGTGCCAGGGTCTGATCGGCCATATCCACAATCCAATCCGGGCATAACCACGGGGCAATATCATAATGACAACTCACCGCCACAAAACGCTTCTTCACCACACCCGTCCGAATAGCCCGCGCCACCGCCGCGGAACCCACCTGCGCTACGGTGCGGTCCACCACGGATGTAAATTCATCCATAACAGCAAGGTTGTTATCCGGTGCCAGCAGCAGCCGGGCGAGATCCACGCGGAATTTTTCCCCATTACTTAAAACATGATAAGGCCGCAACCACGCCGGCGGCGAACTAAAGCCCACCGCGGAAAGCATCTGTGTAATGCTGCGAATATCAGCATCGCCAAAGCCATCAATAATGGCGGCGTTGGCGGGCCAAGGCGAAGAACTAAGCAGCGCCGCATCACCATAAACATGCCGGGCGATACTGGTCTTACCGCTGCCGCTGGGGCCGACGATCAAACCAATTTGCCAGGGGTCCTGTATGGTCGGCACATCCACAGAAAAGCGTTGCATAGAACCCACGGCCACGGGCAGATCAAACATGCCGCGGACCTGCTGCACCCGGAAGCTTTCTGTAATGGCACAAGTGACAGTGGTGTCGATACGCATAACGGGAACTCCGAATAGATGATCGCCGGCAGATCAAGGGGGACAGCTACGCAGACAAGCTCTTCGTTTATGCTCCGGTCGCCTCTCAATGGGACATATAGGCGGCGGAAACCCTCGTACCGCAGGCATCTTGCCTGCACCAGCGGTACAACGAAGGCAGGCGGGACGCCTGCGTTACATGTGCCGTGCTTGCAACCAAAATATCTTCCATGGCCGACCGGTGTTTAAGGCCACCTGCCGTCGGCAGGGTCAAATTGTCAGCACGCGGCACTTTCGCCCTTCTTCGGTGAGGCGGTCATAAATATCCCGTTGATCATCTTCATCCCGGCATTCCACAGCCACTTCAAAAACGTGCCGCAGGGGAATTTCGCTGTCATCGTCAACAGGTGCCTTGTCGATGTCCGCGGCCAGGGCCGCCATTTCTTCAGGCGTAAACCCGGCGGCGAGTTGTAAATGCGAATCCAGTGCGGCCAGTTGGTCCGCCAAGGCCGGCGAATCCCATTGTGCCAGTTCAGCGGTGCGATTATCAGCGATGGCATAAGCGATCGCATCACCGCCGGTAAGCGCTGTTTTAATAACCCATATTCGCTGCCAACCCAAAGCTTTGGCGGCAGCCCAGGTGCCGTTGCCGGCGCGGATGATATCAGCAGAATCCACCACAATGGGCTTCTGCTGGCCAAAACGTTTCAGGCTGGCCTTGATCGCCTCCAAATTATTATCCGGATGCCGCCGCACATTGGCGGGATCAGGGGTAAGTGAATCAATCGGGACCAGAGTTGCCGGTGAAATGTCATTTATCATGCGCCGGCTTTAGGCGCAGTGATGCGGCGATACGGAGATGAAGGTGGAGATATTTTCAATGACCACGGATCACTGATCACGGACCAACCGTTACATTACTAATCGCAGAACCGGCGGTTCAAGGGGCTTGGGTAAAAATGGGCGCGACGTGATCGACAGGTTGCGCAGATTTTCCAGATTCCGGACAGGACGATCGCAAAATATAGCGCGATCCCCGATTGGATCTGTGTGAACTCCAACTGCAAAGCAGGGCGAAATTTCCGGGACGGTGGTGTAAGTTTGGAAACGATGATGTCGGTCAATCGCAAGGGGAGGGTAGCATATTTCCACACCTTTCTATAGAAAAGCAATTCCCCCACACCATAGCTTTCCAGTCGCATGGCTCAATAGCATTGCAACGTCATCCAAGTTCTCGAAAAGTCGCTCCGTAGCACGTCTGAGTGCCGCACCCAGAAATAAAGCATCCCGACGTCTCCCCACATGAGCTTGGCGGATTCATCGGAGTCAAGTTGCAAGAGCAACCGCCAATCCTCACACGTTTTCTCCAGTTCGGGCCGTCTTGGGTCATGATAGCCTTGGGCGTCGCCGCAATACAAGCCGTTCGTCACCAATTGGGCCTCCAGTTGCATGTCATCCTGGATATTATCTGAGTGTCCTCCCAGACGGTGGCTTGGCCCTTCCGCCGTCGGGGCTGCCGCACGGAAGACTGCTTGGCAAAGCCGCTCAAATGCTGAAAAATCGAAATCGGTCCCCGGCTTCTCGATCTGTCTCGAAAGCGACCGCCATGCCCTCGACCCAAACCTTGGAAGCGAAACAGCGGGCCAAAATTCAATACCCATCTCTGGCAGGGCCAGCTGGGTCGAGCGTTGCTCGGGGCCGGCTGCGTCGAAAAGCTCGGCGCCGTCAGGAAAATAGTACGTCCTGAAAAATGAGAGGTTTTTCGGATCGTATCCCCAAGGCTGCTCCTCCAAATCGTAGAAGAACGCTAACAATCCCTTGGCAGGAAAAACCCCCGTCGAATCATGTTTACTTACCTCCTCCAGATTGACCTGAAGGAGAAAATTGAGCGGCCGATTATTGTATTGGGGCCACTGGAAGGATCTTGGAACGGCGGGGGCACCGCCTAACCGCGAGCTTTTCGCATGCTGCGCAGCATTAGCACGAAGAGAAAAACCGATGCACGGCAACAGGTATTGCCGGAGGCTCGATTCGAATCCGCCGAACCCATGCTGATTACAAAGCTGCCCAAATTCCTTTTCCGTCATGCTTGAATTTTATCACTGCGGTCTGGTAACCTCAACATTAAATAGCCCCGATAGCGCGCCATCATTCCCGATCGGTGCCAACCGGTTGGCAGAAGGGGCCGTTTCCGTAAATCGTTTACGAATCGGCGGCAAGGTGTGGTGCCGCATTCGCAAAATGGCTTATTTCATACTTCTGCCTCATTGTCGTTGCTGTTACCAGGCGTCGCAGAACCAAAACAGGCGTGCAGGTTGTTCCATGTGATGGCCTTTACGTTGGGGGACAGCGGCAATGCGGCGGTGGCTTTGGATGAGCCGAGGCACACTACGAAAGAGGAGCAGCGGTAGGTTTGTATTGCGCCGGCAAGGCGCGATAAAGACCGTGCGTCGCCGGGCATGGGCGTGCGGGTGGCTTTGGCTTCGATTAAACTCAGGTTGCGATTGCCGTTGTCGATGACAAAATCCACCTCCAACCCCTGTCGGTCTCGGAAATAATATAAGCTGCGGTCTTCTCCGCGATTCAGACGGTGCTTGACAATTTCCGACGCCACGAGGCCCTCAAACAGTCCCCCAAGAAACGGAGATTGCTCCAGCGATTGCTGATCCCGCACACCCAGAAGGTGGCACGCCAGGCCGGAATCGGCGAAATAAAGCTTGGGCGTTTTTACCAGACGCTTGCCGAAATTTTCAAAGAATGGCTGAATC
>JAJZCT010000270.1 GCA_021828925.1 Planctomycetota bacterium | reverse complement strand
CGATAACGTGCTGGAGGGGAATTTCCAAGCTACTCTTGAGTGACCAGATTTTATCCCAGCCGATCACGCGAACCACCAGTTTACCGTCCGCAATTTCAACTTCCGTCATTATCCGCCGCCTTTCGTCTCACAGGTTGCCTGCTATGAATCATCGTAGCCGGTACCCACCCGTGTGGCAATTTCCGGCCCCGGATAAAACCGCCGCGTGAGAGTGGACTGGCAAGCCCAGGCTACGGGTTACAGATCCAGTACATGCAGTAATTGCAGTAATTGCAGTACATGCAGTAACGATCAGAAGTTGGCCGGCAGGTTTACCCGCCGAGCAAAATGAAAGGGCAGCGCTTCCAGAAAATGCTAAATGCGAGATGCCAGGTTCCAGCTTCCGAATGTACTGCATGTACTGCCCAATACCGAATGTACTGTTAAAAGGTTCCAGATTCTATCAACAGTAGTCTGTGGATCGGGATCCATCCGCTTAGCTGTGCCCCCTCTGTGAACGGTTACGAGATGCTTTTTGGTGTGTTCCACCACCGGCCAAGCCGGCGGCTTTGTGAAGTTTTCCCCGCACGGCCGTGTGGTGCGGAAATATTGCCAAGGCGGATCATCAATACGGACGGATAAAACTTGACTTTTGGTTGCATTTTCGGGTATATTGCTTTCTTACTTAGTTAATCTGGTGTAGAGGTAGGAGTGGTAACTGGTTCGTTTGGCATCGGATGCCGTGTGGTTCGTGCATGGTTTGGCCTGTTCGCCAGGGAGAAGGTGTCATTGGGCCAACGGGGAGCTGGTCATGGAAAAGCTTGAGCATCTGCGCCTCGTCGACGTTTGCGCGCTGTTTCGTCTTCTTAACGAAGTGCGGGAATTAGGTTTATATCCGCAATTATGGAAGCGGCATATGCTGACGGGTCTGTGCGGTTTGATCGACGGACAGGTCGGCATCTGCGTGCAAACCTTTGAGGCCGGGGTGGTGGATTTGACGCGATCCGTGGTGACGGATGTCGGTTGGGCCGGCGAAAAGCAGCGCCTTAACTGGCTGGCCTATTGCCGGCGCAATGATCTAGGGATAGATCCCAGCCGGGCGGAAATCATGCGGCTGATGGCGGGCGGGGGGGCGTTTGTCCGCGGGCGCGAGCAGTTGTGTCACGATCGCCTGTGGTATTCAAGCGACCACGTTCAGATTACCCGTAAAGAGTCGGATGTAGACAGCTTTATATTTTCCTACCGCCGATTAGCGAACCCGTCCCGCCACCACTGGCTTTATCTGCTGCGCCCTTGGGATGCTCGGCCGTTTCAATCCCGGCATCGCCGCATGGTTCAATTGTTCCACGATGAATTAGGCCGCGTGATTGATGAAGATGCCCTGCGCAGCACCCGGACGGGGCCGATGATGCAGCTTTCTCCCCGCCTGCGCCAGACCCTTGACCTGCTGGCGGCCGGCCTGGCCGAAAAGCAGGTGGCCGCGCGGTTGGGCTGCAGCTCCAATACCGTGCACGGATATGTGAAGGAATTGCACAGACGCCTGGGTGTGAACACCCGGTCGGAATTGCTGATCCGGCTCTACGAAACACGCGGGCTGGCTCAGGCTCGACTGGTGCTTTGATGGGCGGGGGCGAGACAAGGTTACAGATTAGGATTCAGGAGTTAGTCTCCCATGATGCGAAGCCACACCCGCGCACGATGAAAAAAAGCCATATTTATTCGCGGTTGCGAAGGTCTGGCGAATTTTCAGAGCGGTTCGGGACGATCAATGCGGAGCTACAGCGGCTTAGGGCATTTCTGGAGGGCCAGCAGGTCGAGGCGGTGGCCATGGAGTCAACCGGGGTATTCTGGAAGCCGATCTGGAATCTGCTGGAAGGTTCGTCGTTTAAGCTGATACTGGTCAATGCCCGGCATGTGAAGAATGTTCCGGGCCGGAAGACCGACGTGATGGACTGCCAGTGGCTGGCGGGTCTGTTGGCGCACGGTCTGGTGCGTGGCAGCTTCGTGCCGTCGGAATCGCAGCGTGATCTTCGCGACCTCACGCGGCAGCGGGCGCAGTTGACTGGCCAGCGATCCCGTGTGGTCAACCGGGTGCAGAAGGTTCTGGAGGATGCGGGGATCAAGTTGGGGTCGGTGGCCAGCGACGTGATGGGTCGAAGCGGCCGTGCGATGATCGAAGCGTTGGTGGCGGATAACCAGACGCCCGAGCAGATGGCGGACTTGGCCAAGCGTGCCTTGCGTCGCAAGATACCGGAGTTGCAAGCGACCTTGACGGGGCACGTGCGGGATCACCATCGGTTCATGCTGCGGCGGCACTTGGTGGAAATCGATCATCTGGACGGGCAGAATGACCGGATGAAAAGTGTCTATGTTGCGGATTGCTCTCGGGCCGGGGTTGGTTACACTACCAAACTATCTGCGGCAAGCCGGGAGCGTTTCCGAGCGTTTGGGGACATGGTGAAACATACACAACGCGACCTATTGCGTTGTTCCAATAGCCTCCCGGTCGTTCTTACGGTATTCTTCTCACCGTCGGCTAAACAGGGAATTATGGAAGTTGCTGTGACTGCGGGCAAATCGGAATTTTGCGGTGGCCTGGAGAGACCAAAAACAGATCATGTGAAAGGCGCGGGAATGAGAATTGATGAACTTAAAACCAATATAATAGTGCGTGGGGGAATTTTCCCGGAACCAGTGAAAATATTGGTCGTGCAGCCGCTGGGTGATTCAGTCAAAATCATCGGACAGGGGATGCAGAGCGGCAAAGTGCATGAGCCGGTCCTCAGTGTGGCGCAAGTCGAAGCGTTACAGGCCAATCCGGAGACCGAACCCTTTGACGGCAAGCCCCTGCATTTCCGCCTCGGCATTGAGGCCATGCGATTGGCATTGGCATACGAATACGATCCTTATTTTGCCTTGTCCATCGCGCGAGTGGACCCGTTGCCACACCAGTTGGAGGCGGTTTACGACCACTTTCTAAAATTGCCGCGCATACGTTTCCTGCTGGCCGATGACCCGGGCGCGGGCAAAACCATCATGGCCGGGCTGCTGCTTAAGGAGTTGAAAATCCGCGGGCTGGTAAAACGAACGCTGATTGTTACACCGGCCAGTCTGACGTTTCAATGGCAACGGGAACTCAAGGACAAATTCCGGGAGGATTTTGAAATTGTCAAAAGCGAGGTGCTCCGCGCCAACTACGGCTCAAATCCATGGCAGGATAAAAATCAGGTCATCACATCCGTGGCGTGGGTTTCGCGGATCGAGGATGCCAAGGAAAGCCTGCTGCGCAGCCACTGGGACCTGGTGATTGTGGATGAAGCCCATAAAATGGCGGCTTACAGCGCTGACAAAAAAACACTGGCGTACCAACTGGGTGAAGCGCTTTCGGACATGACCGACCATTATCTGCTGATGACCGCAACCCCGCATAAGGGCGATCCTGATCAGTTCTGCCTCTTTCTGGAACTGCTGGATCGGGATGTATACGGCAACGTCAAAAGCCTCGAGGAGGCCATGAAACGCAACAACGCGCCATTTTATTTACGCCGCACCAAAGAGGCGCTGATCCACTTTCCCGATCCCGATACCGGACAAAGCAAACGCCTGTTCACCCGGCGAACCGTAAAAACCATGAGCTTCAACATAGACAGTGAAGAATTTGAGCTTTACGACGTGCTGACGCGGTATGTGGAAGATCAATCCATCAAAGCACAGGCGGCCAATTCCTCCACCGGGCGGGCGGTGGGTTTTACAATGGCAATGTTGCAAAGGCGATTTGCGTCCAGCGTGTTCGCGGTACGGCGCACGCTGGAGCGTATGCGCGATAAACGGCAGTCGATTCTGACTGATCCGGAAGGATACCGCGAAGAGCAAATGAACAATCGAATTCCGGAAAACTTTGAAGACCTGACCGATGAAGAGCAGCAGAAAATCATGTCCGACCTGGAAGGCGTGGTACCGGCGGTGGATGCCGAAACATTACGAGAGGATATTTTTAACTTGGGGCGGCTGATTGACCTGGCTCGGCAGCTTGAGCAACGGGAAACAGAATCAAAGCTGGTCAAGCTGCGCGAAGTTATCGAAAGCCAGGGCATTTTCACCGATCCGAAAATGAAACTGCTGATTTTCACCGAGCACAAGGACACGCTGGACTACCTCGTGGGTAAATTGCGGATGTGGGGGCTGACGGTAACCCAAATTCACGGCGGCATGAAAATCGGTGATCGCGATACCCCGGGGACTCGCATCCATGCAGAACGCGAATTCCGAGAATCCTGCCAAGTCATGGTGGCCACCGAAGCGGCCGGCGAGGGCATCAACCTGCAATTTTGCTGGATGATGATTAACTATGATATCCCCTGGAATCCGATGCGGCTGGAACAGCGCATGGGGCGGATTCACCGCTACGGTCAGGAAAAGGACTGCCTGATACTGAATTTTGTTTCCACCAATACCCGCGAGGGCGGCGTATTGCACACCCTGTTCACACGCATCGAACAGATTGAAAATGATCTGGACCCGCATAAAACCGGCAAGGTATTTAACGTGCTGGGCGATGTATTTCCGTCCAACCAGATCGAAAAAATGATCCGGGATATGTACGCGCGCAACCTGACGGAAGAATCGCTTAAAAATCGGATTATTGAGGAAATTGACACGCAGAGATTCCGCAAAATCACCGACGCCACACTGGAAGGGCTGGCGAAACGATCCTTGAATTTATCCGCCATTATGGGCAAATCGGTGGAGGCAAGGGAGCGCCGCCTGGTCCCGGAAGTTATTGAGGACTTTTTCAAATCCGCCGGACCGGTGGTGGGGGTGTTTCCCAAGGAAGTACGCGCCGGCGGACATCTTTACCGTGTGGGCCGAATACCGCGCAACCTATGGCCGCTGGGCGAACAATTGGAACCGCGCTTCGGCAAATTAGGACATGAATACCAGCAAATTGTATTTGATAAAAACCTGCTGGCCCGCGAAAGCATCGCTGAATGGGTAACCCCGGGCCATCCGCTTTTTGAGACGGTGCGGGAAAGCCTCGCGGAATGTGTGCATAATGATTTGTTGCGAGGGGCGGTGTTTTATGATTTGCATCATGCCGTGCCGTACCGGTTGGATGTTTTTTCCGCATCCGTTAAAGATGGCCGGGGAAATCAACTGCACCGCCGCCTTTTTGCGGTTTCCAGCGACGCCCAGGGAAATATCGCCATTAAGCAGCCTACCGTGTTCCTTGATTTATCGCCGGCACCGGAAGGGACGGCCGTCCCGGATTCCAGCGGAATGCCATCCCGCGCAAAACTTGAGCAGGCGCTGGTGGAACGTGAATTGAAGGGCTTCCTCACGGAGACAGTCGCGGAGCGGCAGAAGGAAATACAGGTCATTCGCCGGCATGTCGAAATCAGCCTT
>JAJZCT010000269.1 GCA_021828925.1 Planctomycetota bacterium | reverse complement strand
CCAGCTCGTTGTGCTAGAGAAACGCTCGCCAGCTTATCCATTTATTCCGCGCCCGACACTTTGGGGTAAGAAAGACATGAAGCCTACTGCTCAATATGAAATTCTCGTTATTGAAGATAATCCAACGCAACGTGCCGCATTGGAACGGATCCTGACCGAGGCGGGGTACAACGTCAAATTGACGGACTCGGCCGAAAAAGCTTTGCGCTT
Source organism: Planctomycetota bacterium (assembly GCA_021828925.1). Next base: position 5,216 of record JAJZCT010000269.1, on the reverse strand, counting down.
TGTTGAAGATGGAATTGACTGCGTAATCGCCGGCGTGATTTCCGGAGATATTTCACGCATTAATCTTATCGCCCACTGGAAAACGTATTTTCCTGAAACGTCACTGCCTCAGATTCATGAAACACAATCCGCAGCGTCTCTGGTTGAATCCATCACTCTGGGGGAGAAACACGGCGTACATACTCTTGGGGATGCCAAACTCCTGCTGTCTAAACTAACGGCGCTTGTACAGGCCTGCCAGCAGGATGCTAAGGCCAAAGCCGTGAAAGAAGTGGACGGCTCTAAAGATGGAATGATAGGGCGGTCACCGGCGATGTTGGAAGTTTTCGATTTGATCGCCCGCTCCAGCCACGCCTTCAGCACTGTGCTGATTCTAGGGGAATCTGGAACCGGCAAAGACCTTGCGGCACAAGCGATTCATCGAAATTCTCCCCGCAGCGCCGGCCCCTTTATCGCCATGAACTGTGCTGCCATGCCTGAATCCCTGGTGGAAAGCGAACTATTTGGCTATGAAAAAGGTGCCTTTACCGGGGCTACTGGTACACGGATCGGGCGCTTTGAAGCCGCCAGCGGAGGCACGTTATTTATTGATGAAATCGGAGATTGCGCGTTGCCCCTGCAGGCCAAGCTGCTGCGCATTTTGGAAAACCGGGTGGTCACTCCTCTGGGCGGGCATCGGGAAATTAAAGTCGATACGCGCGTGGTGGTAGCCACAAGCCGGGATCTACCGGCGATGGTGGTCAATGGCCAATTTCGCGAGGATCTCTACTATCGCCTTAATATTATTACGATCCGCATGCCGCCGCTGCGCGAACGTGTGGACGACATTCCGCTGCTGGTGCGCGCTTTTATCGAACGCGTGAACATACAAAATCAATGCATGATCGACTCTATTGATTCGGCCGCCTTAGCAGTCCTGCAGCGTTACCGTTGGCCTGGAAATGTCCGGGAACTACTGAACGTCCTCGAGCGTGCCATGGTGCTTTCTGATAAGTCCAAAACCACGCTCTTTGTCAGTGATTTTCCACCCGGGATCGTCGAGCCTCCGGGCGGATCAACGGCAACAGACCCCGCGAATGCCCTGAACGCCGCCGCTCCGCTGTCCGGTAAAACCGGGGTGCCCCTGACGCTGGCCCAACTGGAACAACAGGTCATTGACGCGGCGATGGTCCGTTTTTCCAATAACCGCACAAAAGCCGCCCATGCCATCGGAATCTCGGTACGCACCTTGCAGCGCAAACTCGCCCAGCGTGAGGCACCCTCTGTGGTATTACTTCGTGCAGAATTCGACTGATTTCCTGCGACGAACCGCGTCGTCCACACCGCAGCGACTTATACGGCGCCGCAGTGACAACCCGGTGGTGGGTTGGCGGCATGGGATCAAAGACAGGATTCTCATCCGGTGCTCGGGGAGAAGCTCCGGCGGCGATTGCGACGGCTGTCGCGGATTTTTTGTTCAATAGCGGCCATGTCCTGCTTGACGACGCCGTTGAGTTGGGGGGACATGCGGTTGGAGCCAAACCGGATATCGTAGAACACGCCCACAATTCGTAACGCTTCCGCGAGGTCCAGACCGGTTTTTTCGCCCACCGATTGAACATATTCCCGTGGTGTCTGGTCCGCTTGGCGCACAACGCCGGTGCGGCCCAGAAGCTTCATGAGCCGATCAATAAACAGTAATTCGCGTATCATGCGTTTTTGAACTTTACGGTCCATTGATTGCACGGCTTTCCCGGCCACGCCGCCCCGGCGCTTCCATCGCGAATAAATCAGGATGCCAATAGGAATGAGTCCGGCGGCGGCGATACCCATGAGGACCTTCATCCATATATTCATGGCCACATGTTTGAAAAATTGCCGCCCCCAATCGCCGATGGCCCGGGCATAATGCGTGATCGTCTGCATCACGGCCTTGGCGAAGGTCAAAATTTTTGCAATAATGGCTTTGCGCATCGCCTGGTTGAACGTGATGATATTGTGCAGCCACTTGAGCCGCAGCCACTGAAAAAAATCCGCCACTTCCGTAAACCAGGTCATTTTGCCTTGCACACCGGTAAGCGAGCTGATCGGAGAGGGATCAAACATGACCCAGCCGCGCTGCGGAATCCATGCCTGCACCCAGGCGTGGGCGAATTTTTCACGGATTACATAATACCCACCCACCGGGTTGTAATCTCCGCCGTGAAAACCTGATACCATGCGTGCGGGAATTTTCACACTTCGGCAGAACATAATCATGGCGGAAGCAAAATATTCGCAATAGGCCCCGATCTTTTTTTTATTAAATAGAAAATCTTCGGTAGGGTCGATATCGGGATTCACGGGAGTCATATCAAATGAATAAGGATAGTTATCTCGCAGATAATTGCAGAATTTATCCGCCAGAAGGGTGTCCACTTTTTCCGCATTGGCACTGGTTCGCTTAATTTTCAGCAAAGGGCCGGCAATTTTTTTTGCCAATGCCGCCACGCGCTTGGGAATGGCGGACGATCGCAACTCCCGCGGGCTGTCATACAGGTCAAACATCGAATGCTGAAACATCACGGGGAACAAAGTGGGGGTGGCAGGCCCGATGACCGATGAATTATATTTTAACGGACTTTGAACGGTATAGGTCAAGCTGTGGCCGAAGGTATCCGCGAGGACGGTTCCATCGCGTAAAGCCACGACCGATCGCAAATCCGGCGAAGAAATTGTCACCGCCGGGCAGATCGCCAGAATCGGACCGGAGCGAAACGTATTGGTAAAAGTATACGTCTGGGTAATTAAGCCGGCGTCTCTGAAATCGCCGCGCGGCACAATCGGGGTCTGTCCCATGTTTTTAAGAATGATGGATTTAGGAAAGCGCGAAAGACGGGCAAACCGTTGCCGCCATTGCTTTCGCCAATACGCCCGACCGTGGGGAGGCGTTGTGGGGTTTACCAATTTCCGCTTAGCCCTTTGCGATATTGAAATGCCGGATTGCGGTGGCTTCGCTTCGGAAATCGGTCCGAGGATGGGCCTTGGCATTAACGGGTTGATACCGGGCTGGGGCGGCAGGCCGGGGCCAAAGCCCGGCGGCGCTTGAAAAGACATTCGGCCGCCCGAGCTTTGCGGCCCAGGCCCCCGATCCCCGCCGTGCCACCATCTTGGATGGCGGGCATGGGACCATTCATGGGTGGTCGCGTTATAAAAATTTTGGGTCGTGCTCATGAAATAGGGCTGATTGCCGCGGCTGCCGATATTTTGCCCGTCCTGGGTAAGGCGAACTTCCGCCACGATAGCGTTGCTTTGTTGAAGTTGGCCGAACCGGCCTAATTGAATGTGATTGGTCAGTCCGGTGGCTGACGTACCGCCGATGCGCCAATGGGCCAGAATCCCCGGCATGCCGGTACGAGGAAACAATACAAATATGCCGCAGGCAAACACAAACAGAAATAATCCTGCCCCCACACTGATCCGGCGCACATCCCTTGCCATCACGGATTGCTGTCCCGGCATAATCATCATTCGATCACCGGCGGCGTGGCGTTGCATGGCCCGCTGGGTTTCGCACTGCAGATGGAACACCAGGCTGGTATACAACCCCAAGCCCAGATAAACCAGAAGAATCAGGGCGTAAACAGGAGACACCGTAAGAATCGCGCCAGAAAGAATTAACAGTAGACTCAACAGCAGAATCTGGCCGTAGTCACGATTGGCTTTTTTTTCAAATAATTTGCACAGGATCAGTCCGACCATGAAATGGCCTAATGCCAGCAGTAAATTACGCTCTTGGTAGATCACCAGTTCCCAGAACAACCCCATGGCCACAACCAGCACGCCCAGATTGATCAGCCACCGGGGAACGACCAAGGCATCGCCCGTCTCAACAAGCCACCAGCTAACCACTACTCCGGTGAGCGATAAGACCAGCAGGCCATAATTCTCTGCGGCATAATTGAAGGCCAAGAGGCTTAGAAACACCAGCGTATAAGCCAGCAGAGGGAATCTACGCAGAAAATTCATGTCCGACAACCTTCAATGCTTCGCCCGCCAACTGCCCTCGTGCTACGGAAAAAGCCTCTCGGGCCTCCGCGTCTGTTATTTTATCGGCACAAAGCCGATAAACCTTACACGAATTCAATTGGCGGCGGCGACATTTTCCGTTTTTACGGGCCGGGCCGTTTTTTTATCTGCCGCGTCAGTGCACCCCGGCTGCAGCGGTGTGTTGCTGCTCGAGCTTCCGCAATGACAACGGTAGTTCAAAGTGCATGTCTTCTTCCGTGACATGGCGGGATTCCACGGTGGCTCCATATCGCACTTTGAGCACATCGACAATTTCCTGCACCAGATCTTCCGGAGCCGAGGCCCCGGCTGTGATCAGGACAACATTAATTCCGTTAAACCAGGCATGATCCACATGCGAAGCGTCATCGACAAGATACGACGGCGTGCCGCGGTTTTCGGCCATCTCGACGAGTCGCTTGGAATTCGAGCTGTTCTGACTCCCCACCACCAGGACCAGTTCGCAATCCGGGGCAAGTTTTTGCACCGCCGCCTGACGGTTGGTTGTGGCATAGCAGATGTCATCCTTGGGCGGGGCTTGAATGCGGGGAAATTTTTTCTTCAGCTCGGCAATAATTCGAGCGGCGTCATCCAAGCTCAACGTGGTTTGCGTCAGATACGCCACGCGGTGGTCATCCGGGATTTCCAGCCGATGAACATCTTCGGCGCTTTCCACAATGCTGATCGCATCGGGCGCTTCACCCAGCGTTCCGACAACTTCGTCATGATCCGCATGACCAATAAGAACAATGGTGAATTTCTGTTTGGCGTAACGGATCGCCTCGTTATGCACCTTGGTAACCAGCGGGCACGTTGCATCCACTTGAATTAAGCGACGTTCGGCGGCGCGATTGCGCACTTCCGGCGACACGCCATGGGCACTGTAAACAACTGTGGAGCCTTCCGGTACTTCATCAATCGAATTGACAAACACCGCCCCCTGCCGGGTAAAGCGTTCCACCACGTGCAGGTTATGCACGATTTCATGGTAAACGTAAATCGGAGCACCTTTGAGTTTGAGCATCCGCTCTACGCACTCAATGGCCATATTCACGCCCGCGCAAAAACCGCGTGGATTAGCAAGGATAATTTTCATGCAGATACTCCGAATTCCTGGTGCAATGTCAAAGGCCCTAACGCCTTTATATTCGCGCGGCGCATCCACTGCGCCCCCCCCCTTTGCCCCCAAG
>JAJZCT010000002.1 GCA_021828925.1 Planctomycetota bacterium | reverse complement strand
CATCCTGGAACTGCAAGCGACATTCCTTGACAATTAAAAACGCTGCCCGGCCCACCGCACGGATGGTCATTGAGCTGAACAGAAATGGCACGGCCCCTCCCAGAAGCAGTCCCACCAGCAGTTTTGGACTGGCCACGGTCATAAGTCCGGAAATAATCTGATAGGCTTTGCCGCTGATGTGCGCATGATCAGATACACCGCCGGTGGCCACCAGCGTGATAAATGCGGCGTAAAGACTCACGGCGGCAATCACGGCGGAACCAATGGCCACGCCCTTGGTCAGGGCCTTGGTGGTGTTACCCGTGGCGTCTAAATCAGCAAGAACCTGTCGGGCGGCGCTGTGTTGCCTGGGCCCCATATCCTCAGGGTCGTACCCCATTTCTCCAATGCCGTTGGCGTTATCCGCGACGGGTCCGAATACATCCATGCTCAGTGTGTTACCGGCAAGCGTGAGCATCCCGATACCCACCATCGCCACACCGTATGCCACAAAGATGGGATTTGTTCCGTAGAAAATAAGACTGCTGGCGGTAATGCAACAGGCAATAATAACAATGGCGCTGACGCTGCTTTCCATGCCCACCGCCAAACCACTGATGATGTTGGTGGCATGACCTGTGGCGCAGGACTTGACCAGAGAATCGACGGGTGGCTCATGCGTTCCGGTGAAGTATTCGGTAGATAAATTCAACGTGAGAGCCAGTATCACACCGATAAAAGTGGCTTCAGCGGGCCGCATATCCAAACCATGAACGCCAAAATTGGCCCACCAGGGCGCTGAGGCTAAGACATGCTGCAAACCTGGATTTTCGGCAAGCGCGGCACCGCTGAAACGCAGATAGAAAAAACCAACCAGAAGAAAGCCGATGGTGCTGATCAAAGCCCCGAGGCGATAGCCGCCATTAATCGCGGCCATGGCATCTTTATCCGAACCTTTGTCAGCGGCCCGCACGCTGAAAGTGGCGATCATATCTGAGCAAACCCCCACCGCCCTAACCAGCAAGGGAAAAAGCATACCGATATGCCCGAAGCTGGCCCACCCCAAAATCATGGCCGCTACCATCGTGACTTCATAACTTTCAAAAATATCCGCGGCCATACCGGCACAATCGCCGACATTATCGCCGACATTGTCCGCGATTGTCGCAGCGTTGCGCGGATCATCCTCCGGGATGTCCTTTTCAACTTTGCCGACCAGATCGGCACCCACATCCGCCGCTTTGGTATAAATTCCTCCGCCCACACGCATGAACAATGCTAAAAGTGTTCCGCCGAACCCAAAGCCGAGCAATGCCTCGGGGGCGCGGTCACCGAAGTACATGAAAATGGCCGTCGCCCCTAAAAGTCCCAGGCCGTCGTTAAGCATGCCCGTGACGGTGCCGGTGCGGTACCCCAATTGCAGGGCTTTACCGAATCCCTTCCGCGCCGCGGCGGCCACGACCACATTGCCCTCGGTAGCCATGAGCATACCGATGGTGCCCACAGCCATGGAAAACAGGGATCCCATGAGAAACGCGATGCCGCGGCCAATGGGTAAACTCGCACCCGCCGCCGTGGTCCAACTGGCGGTTCCGACAAGAATAACGGTAATGATCACAATTAAAGGCAGCAAGGTGCGGCGTTGCCGCCCAAGATAAGCAATGGAGCCTTGCCGAATGGCATGGGCGACCTCCTGCATTTTTTTCTGTTCCATGATCCGCCCGCCTTATGATCCGCATCAGTATGACGGCGTAAGCCAATCCAGCCAAGGCGATAAATAGAACGGCAAACAGGGCGTAACGCTCAAAGGTGGTAAAGGTGGGAGTATATAAAAAGCCGAACGGGTGAAATACACCGGCAGCGTTGGCAACATGCTGCGCTGTCCCAACGGCGACGGCGTTCGCAGGATAATGGCTGCGCGTCAGGCCTATATAGACCGCCAGGAACACAATCAGCACAACCGTCATGGCGGCACTTTTAGCGTGCGCGGCGATGAGTGTTTTCCACTGTGTCCAAGACATTGGCATAAAGAGCGTCCTTTCCGCGCAAACCGTGCGCGACATTCAACCTGCGCTCCGCCGCCGGTCATCTTCTCCCGGCAGGGAACGCCACATATTCTTGCAGCTTGAATATCATTGTTGGGTGCGGTGGGCCAAAACGCAAGAGGTGTTTCAGGCCTTTTCGAACCGGCGAGCAGGGCCAAAGATGCGGCGTTAACAACTACGTTCTATCTGAATTGATCACGTTGTCGGGCTGATATTGCCAACTGGCCGATACGCCGCACCCTAGTGAATACTAGTTCCCCCGCGTGTTTCAAGTTCTGCGCCACCTGGGCCAAAAGCAATCTCGTGGTTTGATCATCGCCGTACTTCTGATACGCGCCTAGGAATTTTACGGATAGCGGGACACGGAGAATTCCCTATTGGCAATACCGCATTTTTCCGATTCATGCGGAAGATTTGACGCCGCGCGACCAACCGCACTGCCGGCACTAAGAGAATCCCCCATAGAGTTACTGGTTAAATGACCTATATTGCATAGAGTGTTTGTCCTGATGACTTACATTTCAAAGGCGCAATAAAATACGGACATGGAGAGCGAAAGCTCGACCCGGCGGCTTGTGAACGAATGATAATCCGCCGGGAGTTGGACTGCTCTGACGAGGTTTGCGGCATGAACACGCTGTTAAACAACTCGACGATACAACGCCGCCGCTGGATAGTGCGCGGTCAGGTGCAGGGCGTCGGATTCCGCCCATACGTTTTTCGCCTGGCGCAGGAAGCCCACATCAGTGGGTTTGTGGCCAACGACAATCGGGGAGTGATCATTGAAGGCCAGGGGCCGCAGAGTAATCTTGAGCATTTTCTGGAAACACTAAAAGGCAACGCTCCCCCCATGGCGCGAATTGACAGCATGACACAGGTAACTATTGATTGGAGAGCAGAAGAACAGGATTTCTATATTCTGTCCAGTGACAGCCGCAGTTCGGGCCGGACAGATATCACTCCGGATGCGGCACTTTGTCCGCAATGTCGGCAGGAGCTATTTGATCCCACGAATCGCCGCTTTCATCATGGATTGGTCACTTGTACGAATTGCGGCCCGCGCTACAGCATCATCCTTGACATCCCCTATGACCGCCCTACCACGACCATGGCTGAATTTCCCATGTGCCGCAAATGTCAAAAGGAATATGACAATCCCGGAGATCGGCGTTTTCACGCCCAACCCATCTCCTGCCCGGATTGTGGGCCGCAGATTCAACTGGTCAATTCGCGTGGAGAACTGATCGACGGCGATCCAATAGCTCAAGCGGCCAGTATACTGATCAACGGGGGGATCCTTGCAATTAAGGGTATCGGCGGATTTCATCTGGCGGCACGGGCGGATGATGCGGAGGCGATAACGCGGCTGCGGCAACTCAAACAGCGCGACGCCAAGCCGTTTGCCATCATGTGTCGATCGGTAAGTGATGCCCGGCAATTTATCAAACTCAGTCCGGAGGCCCAAGTGGTCATGGAATCGGCGGCTGCACCGATTATTCTGGCGATGCGCCAGGCCGAGGCACCGGTGGCGAAGGCCGTGGCGGGCAATAACTGTCGGCTGGGAGTTATGTTGCCGTATACACCTATCCATCATTTACTGTTTTCCTGGATGGATAAGGACTTAGCAGCGTTGGTGATGACCAGCGGCAACATAACCGACGAGCCGCTGGCAATAAGTAACACCGACGCTCTTGAGCGACTGGGCGGGTTATGCGACGGATTTTTATGGCATAACCGCCCGATCGCCCGATGCGTGGATGATTCGGTCCTTCTCGATATGGGTCCTGGTGGAGCTCCGGCACCGATACGCCGATCGCGCGGAATGGCCCCATCGGCCATTGCGCTGACCGCAGACGCGGGGGTTATGGGGCTGTGTCTGGGTGGAGAGATGAAAAATACGGTGGCAGTGGTAACGGATTCGCAAGCGATATTAAGCCAGCATCTGGGGGATTTAAATAACCAGTCAGCGCGCCGGCAGTTTATTGAGACCATTGATGATCTATGCCGGCTGCACAAAGTTTGGCCGCAATTCATCGCGCATGATCTACACCCCATGTATCTAAGCGCGCAGTATGCCACACAATTAGCCAAGCGGTTTGCCGCGCCGCTCATCGCGGTTCAACATCATCATGCGCATGCCGCGGCAGTGTTGGCAGAGCATGGGGTGGTTGGACCGGTGTTGGCTTTCATTTGCGATGGAACCGGATTAGGCCCGGACGGAAGCGGCTGGGGCTGCGAACTGCTGTGCGCAAGTAGTGAGACATACAAGCGCATCGCTTCGCTGAACCCTCTGTTATTGCCGGGCGGTGACGTGGCGGCCAAAGACATTTCCCGCAGTGCTTTCGCGGTTCTTCATCAGACGTTTGAGGCTGACTTTGATCAGCATCCGCTGGCGGTGCAACTCATTAAGAATAGCACCGATCGGCAGATGCTTAAGCTGATGATGACACGCAATCTTCATTGCGTTATATCCAGCAGTGCCGGGAGGCTCTTCGATGCAGTAGCCGCCCTGCTGGGGCTGTGTACTTACAATAGCTTTGAAGCCCAAGCCCCCATGGCGCTGGAATCCGCAGCAGCCACGGCGCAAACCACCCTTCAATCAGAAAAGCTGTGGAATTTTATCCACGATGAGCAGGGCCTCGAAAGACTTGATTTCCGGCCGCTGATTAAACATCTGATTCAGCAACAGCACAATAATGTTCCGGTTGCCATGCTGGCGGCGGAGTTTCAACATCACTTTGTAGCCGGCTGGGCGGAACTTATCGCGAGAAAGGCTGTTGAAATAAATATCCGCGTTGTCGCATTGTCCGGCGGCGTATTTGCCAATCAGTTGCTCACGGATGATCTGTCGCATCAACTCCAGCGTCAGGGCTTGAAAGTTCTGCGACATGAAAAGGTGCCCTGCAATGATGGCGGTCTGGCACTGGGACAGGCACTGGTTGCGCTTACACGTTGGAACCAGGGATGGAGCGGCGCAACAACATCAGAAACGGAGTGTGGAACATGTGTTTAGCAGTACCCGCAAAACTTATTGAGCAGGATGGCCATCACGGCATGGTGGACCTCCATGGAAACCGCCTGCCGGTGAACACGATGATGACGCCCGACGCCCAAAACGGCGACTGGATTTTAATTCACGCCGGGTTTGCCATTGAACGCCTTGATCCGGAAGAGGCCCGTAAAACTTGGGCCTTGATTGCCGATGTGCAGCGCGCCGCCAGCGAAGGCGAGGCGCAAGAACACACACCGCAACAACGCTTAGCGGCGGCGACGCCAGGAGAACTGTTATGAGCCTGACACAACATACCATTGATGACCTGTTACAACGCTTGGACGTCGCCGCGAAAACTATTGGGCATGACGTAGCCTTTATGGAAGTCTGCGGCACGCATACCACCAGCGCCTTTCGCTGTGGGCTGCCAAGCGTCATGCCGTCAAATGTACGATTAATCAGCGGCCCGGGATGTCCGGTATGCGTGACATCGCAGGGAGATATTGACCGGCTCATTGACCTGGGTTTACGGCAGGATGTTATTTTATGCACTTATGGTGATATGTTGCGCGTTCCAGGAAAGCAGGGAACTCTGGAGGCCGCACGCGCCCGTGGCGGGAGAATTGAGATTGTCTACAGCAGTATGGATGCTGTGAAGCTGGCACGCCGGGAACCAGGCCGAGAAGTGGTGTTTGCGGCAGTGGGTTTTGAAACCACTGCTCCAGCCACGGCGGCGGCGATTTGCGAAGCTCAGCGGCTTAATATCAGTAATTTCAGCGTGCTGGCAAGTCACAAGCGCATCATACCCGCGATGCGAGCACTTTTAGCCGATGGGGAAATTCCCGCCATAAAAGGGTTTCTATGTCCGGGCCATGTGTCGGTGATTATCGGTTCGGAGGTCTATGCACCGATTGTCGAAGAATTCGGGGTATCGTGTGTGATCGGTGGTTTTGAACCCGCGCAGCTCATTGCTGCTCTGGTCTGCCTGACGGAATTGGTCGTAGAGAACAAAACGGCTCTGGTGAATCAATATCCCGAAGCGGTGCATAAAAAAGGCAATCGCTGGGCGTTAGCCTTGCTGGAGCAGATATTTGAACCTGGGGATGCGCGATGGCGCGGCATGGGCACCCTACCCGACAGCGGATTGATCCTGCGCCGGGAATATCAACGCTTTGATGCTGCGTTACGTTTTAATCTTCCGGAGCCACAAGTGCGAGAACCAAAGGGATGTATCTGTGGCAAAGTTATCAGCGGTGCGGCGCTGCCCGTGCAATGCAAGCTCTTCGGAAAATCGTGTACCCCTATTTCCCCTATCGGGCCGTGCATGGTCAGTTCCGAGGGCACTTGCTCCGCGTGGTTTAAGTATGGGAATTTCAGGCAGATGACATTGCCCAAACGGCAAGAGAAAGAACTGCTGGAGGTGCAATCATGATTAAAACTCCATTCCATGGCGACCCTATGCCGGCTTCCACGATGCCCGCACGATTTACGCATGTCGCGTTGGCACACGGCGGCGGCGGCCAATTGACGGATGTATTGCTTAACCAGCTTGTCCTGCCACGGCTAAGTAATCCGGCCCTCTCGCAGCTTTTGGACTCCGGCATGATCCCCGGGGGCAAGCTGGCCATGACCATTGACAGCTATGTTGTTCAACCGCTGTTTTTTCCTGGAGGCGATATTGGGCGTCTGGCCGTAAGCGGGACCGTCAATGATTTAGCGGTATGCGGTGCCCATCCCCGCGCTTTGGCACTATCCATGATTCTGGCGGAAGGCTTGGAACGCAGCGTACTGGAGCGGGTCTTGGATTCCGTGGCGGCAACCGCCTGCGAAGCGGGTGTACGTGTGATTACCGGTGATACCAAAGTGGTGGGACACGGACAAGCCGACGGAATCTATCTGACAACCGCCGGAATTGGTGAATTATCCGACCAGCCGCTGCCGCATCCGGATCGCGTGGAACCCGGTGATGTGCTGATTATCAACGGCCCGATCGCGGAACACGGCCTGACGGTCATGCTGGCGCGTGAAATGCCGGAAGTGCAAAGCGTGTTGCGCAGCGATGTGGCCCCCCTTAACGGTTTAATAGAAACCTTGCGCCGGGCTGTTGCGGAAGTCGTTTTTATGCGTGATCCGACGCGCGGGGGTTTAGCGGGCCTTACCGCCGATCTCGCCGGGCGAACCGGCCGGCGAATAAATCTGGAAGAATCGCGGATTCCAGTAAAGCCCGAAGCTAAACATGCGGCCGACATGCTGGGCCTGGACCCACTGGAAATAGCCAATGAGGGAAAAGTGCTGGTCGTCGTTCGGCCGGGCCAGGCGCAGGCGGCATTGGCGGCCATGCGGCAGCATCCGCTGGGAAAAGACGCGTGCATTATCGGGTATGTCGCCCCGGAAAAAGACGGCATGTGTACACTGCATACATCCATCGGCGGATGGCGCATATTACAGAAGCCTTATGGAGAACAATTACCGCGCATCTGTTAAGCCCACGCGGTATGTCACGGGTAATAAGGAGTTTTTACCATGTCAGTCGCCACAATTTTATCCAAGCCTCCAACGGAGGATAAGCGGTGGAAAATCATTGAGACCACCATGCGACGCAATGATTTTCAGCCCGACGCGTTGATTGAAAGCCTGCACAGCGTGCAGCAGACGTTCGGGTTTCTGGATCTTCCATCCATGCGATGGGTGGCCGGAGCGTTGAAAGTGCCGCTTTCCAAGGTTTACGGCGTAGCAACATTTTACCATTTTTTCACGCTTAAGCCGCAGGGTAAACATGTGTGTGTCGTGTGCATGGGAACAGCGTGTTACATCAAAGGGGGACGGCAACTTCTCGATGAGGTGCAACACCACTACGGCATTGCGGAAGGACAAACAACCAAAGATGGTGAACTTTCACTGTTGGTTGCGCGATGTATTGGTGCCTGCGGCCTGGCCCCGACCGCGGTGGTAGACGGAAAGGTTTTGGGAAAGCGTTCCGCGACTGAACTTTTGGCGGCCGTGGATGACACTTTAGGAAGAAAGGCGTAACCATGAAACCCGAAGAGTTAATGACGATGATGGATAAGGCCCGTGCGGACACATTCGCGCACGAGCTTCGTGTGTGTACCGAATCCGGTTGTATGAGTCTGCAGAGCGATGTTCTGCAAAAAGCGCTAAGCGACGAGGTTAAACGCCGGGGAATGTCGGATCAAGTATGTGTTAAAGGCGTCGGCTGCATGGGCCTTTGCTGCAACGGTCCGTTGGTGAAGGCCGATAAGGCGATGTATCAGTTTGTAAAGCCCGAACATGCCCCCGCCATTGTAGAGGCCTTGGCAACCCAACCCGTTAAAGAATTGCTATGTGATACGCAACAGCCGTTCTTCACTCGCCAGAAATTGGTGGTCCGCGAAAATTTTGGAATTGTAGACCCGGAAAGTCTCATTGACTGCATCGCCCACGGCGCCTATCAAGCGTTGCTCAAAACCGTTACCACCATGACTCCGCAACAGGTCATCGAGGAAATTTCCAATTCCGGGCTACGGGGTCGCGGCGGCGCGGGCTTTCCAACGGGTTTGAAATGGGCCACGGTTTCCAAAGCCGGCGGGAGCACCAAATATGTGATCTGCAATGGTGATGAAGGCGATCCGGGAGCGTTCATGGATCGCAGCGTGATGGAAGGCGATCCCCATCGGGTGTTGGAGGGCATGGCTATTGCCGCCTATGCCGTCGGAGCGGAAAACGGCGTGATATATGTCCGGGCGGAATATCCGCTGGCCGTAAAGCGCTTGACCAAGGCCATTAATCTGGCGCGGCGGCATGAATTAATCGGCCATAATATTTTTGGCACAAAATTCAGCTTTAATGTTGAACTGCGACTGGGGGCCGGAGCCTTTGTATGCGGCGAGGAAACAGCGCTGATCGCCAGCGTGGAAGGCAAGCGGGGCGTACCGCGTCCGCGCCCGCCGTACCCGGCCAATTATGGTCTATTTGGTTATCCCACGCTGATTAACAATGTGGAAACATACGCCAACGTCGCACCGATTATCAATAAAGGGGCGGCCTGGTTTGCCAAGATCGGAACTGAAAAAAGTAAAGGCACTAAGATTTTCGCCTTGACCGGAAAGATTAAAAATACCGGTCTGATTGAAGTGCCCATGGGAATTCCGCTTCGGGACATTATTTATGATATTGCCGGCGGCCTTCCCGATGGCAAGGCCTTTAAAGCGGTACAGACTGGAGGCCCGTCCGGAGGGTGTATTCCGGCGGAGCTTCTGGATATTACTGTGGATTATGAATCACTGGCCAAAGCCGGATCCATCATGGGTTCCGGCGGCATGATTGTGATGGATGAAACCAGCAACATGGCCGATGTAGCACGATTCTTTATGGAATTCTGCATGACTGAAAGCTGCGGCAAGTGCATACCGTGCCGCGTGGGCACGTATGAAATGCACTTGCTGCTGGACCGCATCTGCGAAAAAAGAGCCACGCCTGAAGACCTGCAACTGCTCAAGGATTTATGCGACATGGTCAAGCAGACCAGCTTGTGCGGGCTGGGCCAATCAGCGCCCAATCCGGTGCTTAGTACGCTGCGTTACTTTGAACAGGAATATCACACCCTCATCGCAGAGGCACAAGCGGCGCGCGAAAAGTCGGCACATGCCGCCACAAGTGAACACATTGAACTGGAGGTGCTCCCATGAGTTCAGTTACTTCAACAACTCAGTCCATTACGCTGACCATTGACGACAAAGCTATCAGTTGCCGTTCCGGCGAGACGATTCTCCAGGTAGCACGGGAGAATAACATTGACATTCCCACACTATGCTTTCTGGAAGGGTTGACCGTCTGGGGCGGCTGCCGATTGTGCATGGTGGAAATCGCCGCGTCACCAAAACTTCACGCGGCCTGCGCCACAGAGTGTACCGAAGGTATGACCGTGCGCACCACATCGCCGCGTTTGAAGCAGTACCGCAAGATGATTGTGGAAATGCTCTTTGCCGAACGGAACCACGTGTGCTCAGTATGTGTGAGCAATGGGCACTGCGAATTACAAAATATGGCGACCAAGCTGGAAATCGATCATGTGCGATTCCCCTATCGATTCCCGCACCTGGAAGTGGATAATTCGCACGACTACATGCGTATGGATCAAAACCGGTGCATTTTGTGCCTGCGATGCGTGCGCGTCTGCGGCGAGATCGAAGGTGCCCATACCAAAGACGTTAAAGGTCGGGGCGTCCTGTCCGCGATTATCAATGATCTGGATGAACCTTGGGGTATTAGCCAGACCTGCACCGGATGCGGCAAGTGTGTCAATGTCTGTCCAACCGGCGCATTAACGCACCGCGGAACCGCCGTGGGGGAAATGAAAAAGAAGACCGACTTTTTACCTTATCTAACTTTGATGCGGGAGGCTAAATTATGACCACGACAGCAACTACAACCACAACAACAACGACAACCAGGCCCACGGTAGCCACGGTCTGGCTGGATGGATGCTCGGGCTGTCACATGAGCCTGATGGACCTCGATGAGCGACTTATTACCCTGGCCGGACTGGTGGATATATTACATTCGCCGGTCGTGGATCCGAAGGAATTTCCGCAAAGCGTGGATGTAACGCTGGTGGAGGGCGCGGTCAGCAGTGAAGAAGATTTGCACAAAGCCAAGGTCATCCGCGCGCATAGCAAATTCGTCATAGCTCTGGGCGACTGCGCCGTTACCGGCAATGTTCCCGCGATGCGCAACTATTGGGATCGCTCGGACTTGTTTGACCGGGCTTATGTGGAAAATGCCCAGGAGCCGCCCACAGCCGAAGAACGAAAAGCCATCCTTCCGCTGACGGTTGTACCGCCATTGCGCCCCCACGCCACGCCCCTGCACGAGGTGATCAAAGTGGACCTGTATCTGCCGGGTTGCCCGCCGTCGGCGGATGCCATCTGGTTTGTGCTGACGGAATTTCTGGCAGGACGTGTGCCGAATGCCATGAGCGTTTCGCGCTTTGGAAAATGAACCGGGCCGGGATGCCACGGGTCTTAACAAAAGGATTTTATCATGACACGAACCATTACTATTGACGGTGTTACCCGCATAGAAGGACATGCAAAAATAACTATTCATCTTGACGAATCCGGCAATGTGTGCGATGCGCAGTTTCATGTGACGCAGTTTCGCGGATTTGAAAAATTTGTAGAAGGCAGACCGCTGACCGAAATGCCAGGCATTATGGCGCGTATCTGCGGGATATGTCCCGTAAGCCATCTGATGGCGGCGGCCAAGGCCTGCGATGATATTTTGGCGGTTGACATTCCACCTACCGCGGACAAGCTCCGTCGCATCATGAATCTGGCGCAGATGGTGCAGAGCCATGCGCTGTCCTTTTTTCATCTTTCCAGCCCCGATCTTCTATTCGGGATGGACGGTGATCCACTGCGACGAAATATTTTTGGATTGATTCGCGAGCACCCGGATTTTGCCCGCGACGGAATTCTACTGCGTAAATTTGGGCAGGATGTTATCGCCATGCTGGGCGGGAAGAAAATACATCCGGCGTGGGTTGTTCCGGGGGGCGTTAATGACCCGCTGACGGAGGAGAAACGAGATGCGATTCTCAAGGAGATTCCGGCGGCTATGGCGCGGGTGAATCGGGCGTTGGATTATTTTCATCAGGTGGAAAATCGTTATCCGGCGGAAGTAGATGCATTCGCGAATTTCCCGACGCTTTTTGCCGGACTTGTAAATCCCGAAGGTCTGCTGGAGCACTACGACGGAGCCATGAAATTCGTGGATCACCAAGGTGCCCCGATAGCGGAACTGGGCCGCAACGATCAGAGGCATTACGGATCGCTAATCGGCGAGGCCGTTGAAAAATATTCGTATCTCAAGTTCCCCTATTTCAAGCCCCATGGATACCCCGCTGGGATTTACCGTGTCGGCCCCCTGGCCCGGCTGGTTGTGGCGGAACGCTGCGGTACGGTAAATGCGGATAAGGAATTAGGTGTATTTCGCACCCGACTGGGCCGTGCGCCGCAAAGCAGTTTTCATTACCACTGGGCCAGACTCATTGAAATTCTTTACGGCATTGAAATGATTCAGCGCCTGCTGCAATTTCCGGATATTCTCAACACCCATGTCCGATCACGCGCGCGGCCCAATCGGCTCGAAGGCGTGGGTATATCCGAGGCACCACGCGGCACGCTGATTCATCACTATAAAATTGATGACAATGGTCTGATCCGCTGGGCCAATCTGATTATCGCAACCGGTCACAATAACCTGGCGATGAATTTGGGCGTGCGACAGGTGGCGGAAAGATTTGTGGACGCCGAGCATCTAAGCGAAGGCATGCTCAACCGAGTGGAAGCTGTGATCCGCTGTTTTGACCCATGTCTGAGTTGCTCGACCCATGCCCTGGGACAGATGCCTTTGCGGATTGAACTATGTCGTGCCGACGGCGAGGTGTGCGATGTACTGCAACGAAATTAATGCGACGATTCCCCAAACGCTGGTTATCGGCTACGGCAATACATTGCGCGCTGATGACGGTGCCGGACCGGCGGTTATCGAGAAACTGAACGCACTTCTGCCTCGGCGACTTTCGCAGAAGGTCAAACTGATCTCCTGCGGACAACTGACACCGGAACTCTCGGTGGACATCGCTCCATGCCAACGGATTATTTTTGTTGATGCCAGCATGGCCCTTCCGGCCGGGAGCATTTCCATCACCTCCGTTCAGGAAGAATGCAGTGAGGTGCACATAGGGCATCATTGTACGCCGGGAATGGTGCTGGCCATGGCACAAAGCGCGTTCGGTGCACGCCCCCACGCGTGGATCGCGGCGATCGGATGTCAAAGCTTAGAAATCAGCGATCAATTAACGCCCATCGTGGCCGCGGCGGTGGACCGGCTCGCTGGAGACCTGCACCACGCAATAGCCCAATGGAGCATGGGAAAAACATTCCTGCCGCAATTATTTCAGGATACGGAACCGGCACTCAAGGCAACGTAAAAGTCATGAAAGGACTTAGATCATGAATACCAAACAACATCTAACCATTGATGGCAACGAGGCTGCGGCAAGCGTGGCGTATCGGACCAGCGACACAGCGGTGATTTATCCGATTACTCCCGCAAGTCCGATGGGCGAATTTTTTGACGACTGGTCCGCGCGCGGTCAGAAAAATATTTGGGGCGATGTACTGCAGGTTGTAGAAATGCAAAGTGAAGGGGGCGCTATCGGCGCGGCACACGGCGCACTGCAAGCCGGAGCAATGTGTACCACCAGTACCTCTTCGCAGGGCCTGCTGCTGATGATTCCCAACCTGTATAAGATTGCCGGCGAGCTTACGAGCTTTGTCATCCAAGTGGCGGCGCGTTCCCTGGCGACCCATGCGCTGTCCATCTTTGGGGATCACTCGGACGTCATGGCTTGTCGACAAACCGGATTTGCCATGTTGGCGTCCGTCAATGTGCAGGAAGCGCACGATCAGGCGGCTATTGCCCTGGCCGCCAGTTTGCGCAGCAGAATTCCGTTTATTCATTTTTTCGATGGCTTTCGCACGTCGCATGAGCTTAATGGCGTCGACATGCTTACCGACGACCAGTTGCGTACACTGATTCCCCAGGCGTGGGTAGCGGCACATCGTCAGCGTGCGCTCACGCCGGATGCTCCGGTGTTACGCGGCACCGCCCAAAATCCGGATACGTTTTTTCAGGCGCGGGAAGCCGCGAACTCCTATTATGATGCGCTGCCGCAGATTGTCCTTGAAGAAATGCGGCGTTTTACCGAAATGACCGGCCGGGTTTATCAGCCCTATGAATATCGCGGCCACCCCGAGGCCACGCGCGTGATCATCATTATGGGTTCCGGCGCTGAAACCACCAGCGAAACGGTGCGGCATCTGGTGGAAAAGGGGGAACGAATTGGCTGCGTAATCGTCCGACTTTACCGTCCTTTTGCCGCCGATATGCTGGTCAATGCCATGCCCGCTGCCGCCCGAAACATTGCCGTCATGGATCGCTGCAAAGAGCCGGGATCGGCGGGAGAACCGCTGTATCAGGATGTTATGACAGCCTTGGCCCAGGCGATGATGGTACGGACATTGCCCATGGGAGAAATGCCCCTGGTGATCGGTGGCCGCTACGGCCTGTCGAGCAAAGAATTCACGCCCGCGATGGTCAAGGCGGTATTTGATGAATTGGATAAATCTCATCCTAAACCGCGCTTTACCGTAGGAATTAATGATGATGTTACGCACCTGTCATTACCGGTGGACGAGAGTTTTGATCTGCCCATGGGAGATATGGTACAGGCACTGTTTTACGGCCTGGGTGCCGATGGGACCGTGGGCGCTAATAAGAATTCCATCAAAATTATCGGCGATCAAACAGATTTGCACGCCCAGGGTTATTTTGTTTACGATTCGAAAAAATCAGGGGCTATGACAATCTCGCATTTGCGATTCGGCCATGAGCCGATCCGCGCGCCGTATCTGATTCGCAAGGCCAACTTTATTGCGTGCCATCAATTTGAATTTCTCGAACGCATGGACGTTCTGGAAATGGCTGCTTCCGGATCGGTTTTTCTGCTCAACGCGCCGTTGGACCGGGAAAAGGTATGGGATCATCTGCCGGTGGAAATCCAACGCACGATTATTGAGAAACGTCTCAAGTTTTTCGCGATAGACGCCAATAAAGTGGCACGGAATACCGGTATGGGCCGGCGCATTAATACGATTATGCAGACCGCGTTTTTTGCCATATCCGGGGTTTTACCGCGTGATTCGGCGATTACCGCCATTAAGAAGGCAATCAAAAAGACCTATGAAAAACGCGGCGAAGAAATTGTCCAACGTAATTATGAGGCGGTGGACCAAACCTTGGCGAACCTGCATGAAATACCCATTCCCGCCGCCGCAACTTCCACCATTCGACAGGAAAGCTTTGCCCAATCGGCTATGCCTGATTTCACCCGTCGCGTACAGGCGGTGATGATGGCCGGAAAAGGCGACTTGTTACCGGTTAGTGCATTCCCGGTGGATGGCACATGGCCGACCGGCACGACCAAGTGGGAAAAACGCAATATTGCCGTGAGCATTCCGGAATGGGACCAGCAGTTCTGTATTCAATGTAACAAGTGTGCCTTTGTCTGCCCGCACGCGGCCATACGAGCCAAAATTTATGATCAGGGCGACTTGGCCGGCGCTCCGGTGTCATTCAAACACATGGCCTACAAAGCTCCGGACTTCAAAGGCATGATGTATACCCTGCAGGTGGCTCCCGAAGACTGCACGGGATGTGGATTGTGCGTGGAGGTCTGCCCGGCGAAAGACAAAGCCAATCCTAAACATAAAGCCATTAACATGGCCCCGCAAATCAGTATTCGTGAGCGGGAACGCGATAACTTCAATTTTTTTCTCAAGATACCGGAGTTGGATCGATCGCGCATCACACGCCTGGATGCCAAGGCCAGTCAATTTCTGCTTCCGTTATTCGAATTCAGCGGAGCCTGCGCCGGCTGCGGTGAAACACCCTATATTAAATTGCTGACCCAATTGTTCGGAGACCGGCTGATTATTGCCAATGCGACGGGGTGTTCCTCGATCTATGGCGGCAATCTCCCCACAACACCCTACACGACGAACCGCGATGGGCGTGGGCCGGCATGGAATAATTCCCTGTTTGAAGATAACGCCGAATTTGGCATGGGGATGCGCTTAGGCGTCGACCAGCATATTCGCCACGCGCAGCGTCTGGTAAAGCAACTCGCCGGGCGCATTGGCGATACGCTAAGTTCTGCGCTTCTCGAAGCGGATCAAACGTCGGAAAAAGGAATCGCCGAGCAGCGCGATCGCGTGGTGGAACTGCGGAAGCGTCTGGGTGATATCAAAGAACCGGAAGCCACAATTCTCGGACAAGTCGCTGATTATCTGGTACGCAAAAGCGTGTGGATCCTCGGTGGCGACGGATGGGCTTACGACATTGATTTTGGCGGCCTGGACCACGTATTAAGCCTGCCGTTTGATGTCAACGTACTGGTGCTGGATACGGAGGTATATTCCAACACGGGCGGTCAGAGTTCCAAGAGCACACCGATTGGCGCTGTGGCGAAATTTGCCGCCGCCGGGAAAAGCACCCAGAAAAAAGACCTTGGTCTGATGGCGATGAGTTATCGCCATGCGTATGTCGCCAGCATTGCGTTTGGTGCTAATGACAATCACACCGTTCGAGTCTTCAATGAAGCGGCGGCCTATCCCGGCCCGTCTTTAATAATTGCGTACAGCCACTGCATCGCGCATGGGTATGATCTCACCTACGGCATCAACCAGCAGAAATTGGCGGTGGATAGCGGCGTGTGGCCATTGTATCACTACGATCCGCGACTCATTACGGAAGGCAAGCCGCCCTTGCAAATTGATTCACCAAAACAGAAAGCCAATGTACGCGATTACATGCGTAATGAAACGCGGTTTTCCATGATCGAAAAAATTAATCCCGAAAGATTCCGCATGCTTTCGGAAGCCTCCGTGCGGAATACCGCCGAGCGGCTGGCACTGTATACACAATTGGCGGGCTTTGCCTTTCCGGGAACTCAGGCTCCGAGTCAAAGCGAACCGACCACCACTGCAAAAGGAGACTAATACTATGGATATGTCTACCAACTATATGGGCTTTGATCTTCCTCACCCGCTGATACCGGGAGCTTCGCCGATGGCCAATGACATTGACACGGTCCGCCGTCTGGAAGATGCCGGCGCTCCCATGATTATCATGCCTTCGATTTTTGAAGAGCAGTTGGTCCAGGAGGAAATCTATGTAGATTGGGCGCTTACGCAAGGGGACGAAAACTCCGGCGAAGCGTCGGGGTATTTGACAACACCGTATAATTTCCGGCTCGGCCCCGATGCCTACCTCAAGCAGTTACAGAAAATAAAATCTGTCGTACGGGTGCCGGTTATCGCGTCGCTCAACGGTCGCACGCTGGGCGGCTGGACCTCTTATGCCAAGCTGCTGGAGCAGGCGGGTGCCGACGGTATTGAGTTAAATCTCTACGATTTAGCCCTGTCCGCGTTTCGTGATGCGGGAGATGTTGAACGCGACATGCTCGCGATCATCAAGGATGTGCGCAAGGCGGTAACGCTACCGCTGGCGGTGAAGCTCTCTGGTTTTTACACATCACCGGTGCATTTTGTCGCGCAGGCCGCCAAAGCCGGCGCGGGAAGTGTTGTGATCTTTAACCGGTTTTACCAGGCGGATATTGATATTGACAATCTGACGGTAAAGCGCGAACTCAAGTTGTCCACATCCGATGAACTTTTGCCGCGCCTGCGCTGGGTGGCGGCCATCAGCGGGCAGGTGGATTGTCAGTTGGCGATCACCGGCGGCGTTCAAAATGCGCGCGACGCGGTCAAATGTCTCATGGTCGGAGCGGATGCCGTGCAACTTGTTTCCGCGCTTTTGGAGTATGGTCCGGACCACTTGAAGGTATTGCGTGACGCTCTGGCTGAGTGGCTGCGGGCCAACGAGTATTTGTCCGTCAAGCAGATGAAGGGATCCATGAGCATGGCGCGGTCCCCGGAGCCGGAATTATTCGAGCGCGGCAATTACATTCGAATTCTCCAGGGATGGAAAAAAATGGAAAGCGGCATGGAGTTGTTCTGGAGTTGAGTCATGCATGAAATATCGATTGCGGAATCCGTGATCGCCTTAGTCCGGCAACATCTGCCCGCGCACCAGCGACTGATTCGGGCCACGGTGCGCATTGGGCCTATGCATGGGGTGGAGGCACAGGCGATGGAGATGGCCTGGAATGTGGCCAGTGCGGGTGTCGGCTGGAGTACATCGCAGTTGAAGGTTGTGACACCCCCCTGGCGGTTTCGCTGCGTGTCATGTGGACGATGCTGGGAGCCGGCAACGGTTGATGAGCATTGCGTATGCGGAGGCACCCAAGTTGATATTATGGGGGGCGATGAGTTTCAGTTGGAGTCCATTGAAGTGGATTGCGACACCGGGCAGCACCAACGAAAAGCCGCAGTACATGTTCGTGGCAGCAAACCTTTCAAGACTGGAGTTGCTCGTGAGCACCAAAGTACCGATTGTTGAAAATGTCCTTAAACTTAATGATGAAATAGCCTTGCAAAATCGGAAGCTATTTGAACACGCCGGCGTGTTTGTCGTGGATTTAATCGGCGCGCCCGGCGCGGGAAAAACGGCTCTTCTGGAGCTGACGCTCCGGCAACTCAAGGCGATTGTTACTATCGGAGTCATCGTCGGCGATCCGGCCACCTGCCGCGATGGAGACCGTCTGGCTAAGCATTCAGAGCATATTGTACAGATCAATACGGGAAGCGGATGCCACTTGGACGCCAATCAGGTACGGCACGCCATGGATCGAATCGACTTGGCCGCACTTGATATTCTAATTATCGAAAATGTCGGCAATTTGATCTGCCCGGTCTCATTCAATCTTGGGCAGGACTGCAAAGTCGGCATGTTCAGTGTCAGTGAAGGCGACGATAAAGCCGCCAAGCATCCGAATCTGGTCGTATCGGCGGATCTGCTGATTCTCAATAAAATTGATCTATTGCCCTATATTCCCTTTGATCTCGAGCGCTTCCGGCAGGATGTGACCCATCTCAATCGAACCGCCCCACTGCTGGAAATTTCCGTCGCCCGCAATCAGGCCAACGCATGGCTGGAGTGGCTGACAGAAAACGCAAAACGCGAGCAGCGCCAGACCAAGTCCGATTGAGGCACCCCGTCAGGAATCATCCGCTAAAGATAAGGCCGGATTTCGCGAGATTTTTTACAGTTTTTCCAACTCGGCGATGATGTCGAGCACGGCTTTCTTGCCGTCCGCGAAATACATCAGACAGTTTTTGGCGGCAAAAAGTGGATTGGGAATTCCGGCAAAACCCGCACTGAGACTGCGTTTAATCACGATGACTGTGCCCGCTTTATCGACATTCAAAATCGGCATGCCCGCAATGGGGCTGTTGGGATTATCACGCGCATCAGGATTCACCACATCATTGGCACCATTGACGATGACCACATCCATGTTTTCAAATTCCGGATTGATCCGGTCCATTTCCATGAGATGATCATAAGGAATATTGGCCTCCGCCAAGAGTACATTCATGTGCCCCGGCATGCGCCCAGCGACCGGATGAATACCGAATTGCACGTCCACCGATCGCGATTCCAACAACTCAAATAGCTGCCCCACCGCGTGTTGCGCTTGTGCCACCGCCAGACCATATCCCGGCACAATGGCCACACGCCGGGCACCGTCCAAGATGGCCGCGACTTCTTCGGCATTGACGCTTTTAATATTTCCGCCATAAATATCATCGGATTTTGCGGCCTTGCCGGCTTGCACCTGCCCGAACAGCACATTAATAAAGGACCGGTTCATCGCTTTGCACATGATCATTGCCAGGATGAAGCCCGAGGACCCTTCCAGGGCACCACCAATGATTAAGAGTTTATTGTTGAGTACAAACCCCATGGCGGAGGCGGATAAGCCCGCGTAACTGTTAAGTAGTGCGATGACCGTAGGCATATCTCCGCCGCCGATCGGCAGAATCAGCATTATCCCAAACAGCAGACACAGGGCGATAAAAATCGGAAATACCAGCGGGTTGGCGGGAATGACCACTACCATGGCACCGGCAATGACCGATGCTCCCAATACGGAAATACTGGCGACATTCTGAAACGGATAATTCATGGGCTGTGTGGGCAGTATTTCCTGCAGCTTTCCCGCCGCCACAAGACTGCCGGTAAATGTCAGATAGCCCAGAAGCGATTCAAACCCGATGGCAACAAGTGTGGAGGTGCCCAATGATGCCCCGTGGGCGTAATATTCCGCGGTTCCCACCAGCGCCGCTGCCAAGGCTCCAAAGGCATGAAATAGGGCAATCTGTTGCGGAACAGCGGTCATGGGAATCAACAGGGCCATGGGAAGCGCGGCCGCAATGGCGATGGCGAAGGCGATGAAAATCCAGTCATAATGCCGAACTTCCGGCAGAAAAAGCGTGGCGATAATCGCTGCCGCCATGCCAATTTCTCCGGCCAGCACGCCCCAGCGCGCGGTTTTGGGGCTGCTTAGCCACTTCAACGACAGCGCAAAAAGCATGGCCGCAGCCAAATAAATCAAAATGACATAAGCAGGCATAACTTGGCGATGGGGTAAGAACTTGGCCGTTGCGGCGATGATCGTTACAGGCAAATAGGAACTTATCACAAGGTGCTCCCGTGGCTAGAGGTTTAAGTAAACGACAGGCAGGCTTTGAGATCACTGCGATTTGCGCTTCTTAAACATCTTGAGCATACGATCGGTCATTAAAAAGCCGCCCACCACATTGATCATCGAGGCCGTCACCGCGATGGTCCCCAACACCACGACCATGGTGGTGTTATGCCCCGCACCGGTCACCGCAATGGCTCCGACCACCGAGATCGCCGAGATCGCATTGGTCAGCGACATCAGGGGAGTGTGGAGTTGGGGCGAAACGCGCCGCACCACTTCATAGCCCAAAAACGCCGCCAGCGCAAAGACAAACAAATTGGATTCCAACGATGGATTCATACAGGGTTCTCCAACAAAGCAATCATTGCCTATTTTATATGCCGGCTCCGGCGGCTTTGTGTGCCGCACGCTTAGTTCCGGTCCGATCGCTTAGCCCGCGCTCGCCGCAGCATCCGGTGATTCCAGTACCGGCAGGCCCAGTAGCTCACGCACACGCGGGTTAAAAATAACGCCATCCCGCATGACCAGCATCTCACGCGTAATTTGATCCTGCATATCCAGAAGGCATTGCCCATTTTTGACTAGATGCTTTAATACATTAACCATATTGTTGGCGTACATTTGACTGGCGTGAACCGGCAGCGTGGCGGTGAGATTTGTCGGCCCCAGAATTGTGACACCCTGATGCACCACCACTTCATCCGGGCGCGTCAGGGAACAATTGCCGCCGCGCGAGGCCGCCAGATCAACAACAATGGAACCGGCTTCCATTCCGGCAACCATGTCATCGGAGATCAGAATCGGCGCTTTTTTCCCCGGTACGGCCGCGGTGGATATGACGATATCCGCCTCACTGACGCTGTGGGCCATGAGTTCGCGCTGCCGCCGCTGCTCTTCGGCCGTCTGCTGCCGAGCGTAACCAGCGGGAGTTTGCGCTTCAGCGGCCTGCAGGGGCAACTCGATAAATCGGGCACCTAAGCTTTGTACCTGCTCCTTGACTGCGGGCCGCACGTCAAACGCGCTGACCTGTGCGCCCAGCCGCCGGGCCGTAGCAATCGCCTGTAGCCCCGCCACACCGGCTCCGATGACAAACACCTTGGCCGGGGTGATTGTGCCGACGGCGGTAATCATCATGGGGAATATTTTTCCCAGTTTTTCCGCCGCGATCAACACCGCCTTGTATCCTGCGAGGCTGGCCATGGAGGAAAGTGCATCCATACTCTGTGCGCGGGTAATGCGCGGCACCAGTTCCATCGCCAGAAGAGTCACAGCAGCCTGTGATAACGACTGCATGGCGGATTTATCCGTCAACGGATCGGCAAATGCAATGATCACCACACCACGCTTTAGCTCCGCCATATCCGCACCGGAAGCGGAAGTATTGGCACCTAAGGCATGCACCTGCACGAGAATATCCGTCTGCCGCAGCAAGGTTATGCGATCAGGCACCACCGTTGCCCCGGCCTTGGCATAAGCCGCGTCAGGAAAGCCGGCCGCCACCCCTGCCCCAGATTCAATGTGGACTTCCATCCCCTGCTTCACCAGACTGGCCGCTGCCGCCGGTGTAAGCGCTACCATCTGTTCGCCGGGAAAAATTTCTTTTAAAGCCGAGACGATCATAACAGGACTTCCATATCTACAAAGATATAATGATCCCGGTTTGGAATTTTTGCAAGTCAGTACATAGGATCGCCTAAATAGAAGCCTGCCCAAGTAACGGCCGTTCGGCGAGATGGCGGTATTTCATTCAATACGGCGGCACTAAGAGGCTGGCAGATCGGCCTAAACAATAAATTCAGATGAATCCTCCCGTCGGGTTCGCAGGGTCAGCATCATCACCTGCGGCGGACAGAACAAACGAAGGCGCAATCCCGCTTTGCCAATGCCCCGATTGACGATTAGCCAGGTATCCGCAATGCGATTTAATCCGGTGCACATATTCGCCGGCAGCACATCATGCCCGATGATCGGACTTCCATCCGGATAACATATTTGTCCGCCATGCGTATGCCCCGCCAGACAGACATCCACCAGATCGG
>JAJZCT010000268.1 GCA_021828925.1 Planctomycetota bacterium | reverse complement strand
ATAACGGCCTTCGCCCACTTGCGCAAACGCCTCTTTGAGTGTACGTCCTGTAAAAGCTGTTTGCAATACCCGAGGGTAAATTTATCCGCTTTCAGGAATTATTTACATCATATTTATGGGCGAAGGCCGTTATCCACATTTTCGTAATTCTTCTGTATTTTTCCTATCAGGCTCTGTGCCTCCCGCATTTCAAGTTTACCCGGCTGCCATGGGACAAAAAAGCTATCATCTGTTTTCCGGGGAATAATATGGTAATGCGCATGATGAACGGATTGCATGGCTTCAATGCCGTTATTGAGAAGAATATGACATGCGGGGGCTTGAACCGCTGCGCATATCGCACGTGCCAGAGCCGGAAGCTCATGCCCCAAATCCGCGGCCACATGGGCGGGCATATCGAATATATTGCGAATGTGGCGCTTAGGAATTACCAAGCTGTGGCCAACCACCACAGGCCCAATATCCAGAAAGCACAAAATATTTTGGTTTTCTATGATTTTCTGGCAGGGAATTTCCCCGGCAATAATCCTGCAGAAAATACATCCGCCGTCGTGGGGGGACTGGTCTGACATGCAACGCTCCACGAGACATTCCAACGGGACCTGCTTAATTGTTTTTCAGTTTACTTAAAACCCCGGGGATATCGGAAAAAAGCCGACGTTCCAATTCCCCGATTTTCTCAACCCGCCGCGCATGGCGGCCATCCTCAAACGGTGCTTTTATCCAAGCCGACACAATGCGGCGGATTAATTCACCGCCCAGTAAATCTACCGCCAGGCATAATACATTGGCGTCGTTATAGCGGCGGGAAATTTCAGCCGTTAATTCATCGTGGCAGATGGCAGCCCGAATGCCGGGAATTTTGTTGGCCACAATCGACATTCCGATGCCGCTGCCATCAAGCAGAATGCCCACCTGAGCTTTCCCTTCCACAATGGCCAGCGACGCAGGAACGGCAAAATCCGGATAGTCACACGCTTTAGGGTCAAAGGCGCCAAAGTCCTCCACGCCATGGCCTTCCACCCGCAACTGCTCGATGAGCTGTTGTTTAATGTTAAATCCACGATGATCGCAGGCCAGGGCGATATTCATAATTCCATCTCCACAACGCGGTTACGAATCAGTTTTTCCAGCCGTTGTGCTGTCTTTCTATATACCTGTTCTCCCTGCCCGATCGGGTCGTCAATATCGCCGTCCGGGTCCAAGGTGAATGTTTTTTCACCCGCCGTGGGCATACGAGATATTATTTCTTCACGATGAGCCTGCGTCATGGTAAATATCATATCGGCGCGCCGCAATAAATCATCGGTCAGAGGCGCAGATCGGTGCTTGTGAATATCCACCCCCATCGCTCCGAGAATTTTTACCGCTTCTCCGGCTGCCGGCATTCCGCCGGACGTGTGAACGCCGGCCGAACGAACCACGATATGCCGACTCGGCAGTTCGTCTGGTGGAATGTTAAGTTTCTCAGCAAGGATATGCAATGCCAGCCCCGCGGCCATAGGAGACCGACAGGTATTGCCGCTACACACAAAAACGATCACGGTATCTTCCAGGCGACGAATCACGCGCTGGGCTATGGCACCTTCCCGCAAAACGTCCAAGTGATGTCCTGTAACTCGTACGAGCGTGGAAATATTTTTATAACGCGGAGGTGGCCCGGCGACGGCAACCGATAATTGCCGACTTATCACCGGGGGCAAATTCTCAGCACTGTCTACCAAATGATTACCAACTGCCCCGACGATCGTCACCGGTTCGCCGGCGAGGTCGATAATTTGACGAGTTATTTCAACTTCCGTGCAGCGCAAAGTTACGCACCCATCCACCATCGCTTCAGCGGCGGTCTGCCGCCCTGTCAACTGCACCAGGCGTTCCACGTCGGCTGGCTCAAGGGGCAGTTGGAGGGACAGCGGGCCCGGCCACAACCTGCGGGCCAGTCGGCGAGCCAACGGCGGGACATGGGAAACAATCTCAGCGATACGGTCTACTGAGCTGACATGAATGACCCAGGCCGGATGATTCTGAATCTTCATGGTGTCTTTTAAGGCCTGAAGTCCGGCGGGCCGCCCCAAGCTGCACGCAATGCCGTAGACGGTCTCGGTAGGAAGTCCCACCAATTTGCCGCCACGCAGAGCTTCAGCAGCACGGATTAACGTTTCATCCGCAGCATGCAGGCTGGGTCTGACAGGCATAACTTTCATTGACGGCGATTCCATGTCAAGCGTCTTATCGCTTATCAGGATAAAACGCGTTATAGAACAGGGCGTAATTGGTGCGCACCATATTACAGAGGTCTTTTCCAAGCACATCGATAAAATCAGGTGTCACAGGTTCAACTTTACTGCGGATGCGATGATCCCCATAAATGGTGTGATACTGATCATTTTCCTGCGTCATCTGTGCCACATTGTTAAAATCATGCTCAAAATAAGGTTCTTCCAAGTAATCATAGACACGTTTCATGACATCGGCAGGATTGGTGGTTAAATCTTCAAAACGCACCACATGTAGTTGCCGGATCAGATTGGTCTGAATGGCTTCAATCAGGCGGCCAATGGCAATGCCGACCGGCGGGCCGTTAAGCCAGCGCATCACGCGATTATTGACGGTAATCATGGTCAGGGTTCCGGTAACTTCATCGGCGTCAGCACGATCCCGATTCTTACGGAACAACTTTTCCATCGATGAGAGAATGGCACGTAAGTCGCGCACGCACACAATATATTTAGGATTGGGCACGTACTGTTTGACCCAGTCATGATAATGAAACCAACTGCGGCATTTGTCCACACATACCGGCTTATCGGTTACGCCTTCATAGAAGCCATTGATGCCGTAGCGGCAATAGTTTAAAAAGCCCTTCTGCATGAGGTCGGGATCCTGAGCCTTAAATTCAGCCAGTTCGGTGTAATATTTTCGCGATGCCAGCATCAGATCGATAACCCCGCTGGTGGGGGTGCAATAAAAGCGTGGATTTTGCGCCAGAATATTCTGCATCAGCGTGGAACCGGAACGCGGCAGCGAGGCGTTAAACACCAGTTTTTTGTCGAACATGAACCCATCCTTTCAAAAGATAAATCGTGATCCGGACGACCTGTGGGGAAGTATACACGAACTAGAGTCAAGGCAAAACTGCGCCACCGAATCGTCACCGAATCGGCAATTCACATCTTGGCAAGCCGCCCGAAAATATCGCGCCGAAACGGCCACGTCCTTGACCCCGACGAATTCCGACGGTAGTTTATACACCAGCTGCTGAAAGATGATTTCGTTGTCGCGGCATGAATAAAGCGTAGTCAGGGCAAAGATCTTAACGGTTCAATAGATTACGCAAAAATTCCGTCGCCCTTGGCGAATTCACAGAATTGTATGTTTCTCTTACAGGAGTTTTCTTCCATGGCAGCAAATACTGAAACGACGACGTCTGGCTCATGCGCAAGCTCGCTACTGGCAACGGGGCTGGGCACATTGCTGGTGCGGGTGATGATGGGCATTATCTTTATCTACTACAGCGGGCAATTCTTATTTGGGCTTTTTGGCGGCCAGGGCATGCACACGTTTACCCAGATGCTGGCATCGGATCACCTGCCGCTCCTGCCAACAACCGTCTGGGCTTATCTTGCCGGCATAACGCAATTTTTCGGTGGTATATTAATTATTGTGGGACTGCTCTCGCGGATCGTAAGTGTTGTTCTGATCCTTAATCTGATCGGAATTATTTGGGTATCTTTTGCGGGCGGTTTTGGATCCATAGATTTTCAACTTAGTTTGATCGCAATTTCAGGATTGATTCTGCTCAGCGGGCCGGGGATGCTATCCGCCGATGCCCTGATCTTCTGTGGCAAAAAGAAAAAATAACGCCTCACTGGCGGTATTAAACGCGTTTTCGACTGGGTTATTTAAATGGCAATGCCGATTGCGCGGGATGAGATGTAGCCCACAAGGCCGCGTTCTCTCTCCGTCTACGATGCTTCCGTGCTGCCTATTTACCTTTACCAAACGCATGTCTGATGTAGTTAATCACCTCCCATCGTTGCTTGCGGCTTAACGAATCACGAAAACTGGGCATGGGGCTGTGACCATGCGTGATTTTCCAAAAAATAGCTCCGTCTGTTTGCGCCCAGAAAGAGGCTTTTGTTAAATTTGCCGGATGGGGGTTTAAAAATGCGCCGGTCGGGCCATCTCCTTTTCCATTGGATCCATGGCAGGCCTCGCAATTTTGAGAAAATATCGCGTGTCCCGCTTGAATGGATGCTGAGGACATGGGAATCGGATTTTTCTTCTTCCATGCGGAATGCGGCGCTTTCCAACTTGACAACTCAATGGGCTTGCCCACGGGGGAAATGGCGGTATTACCGCTGCCTGTAACCAAGGCGGCACCGATGATGACCACCGCCAATTTTGATAAGTTTAACAACATCGAAACCATCTCCTGTTTGCATTTTTACCATTATACCAATCGTCAACCACAGGCGTTGCAGTGCTAACGATGATTCATACTATCGCGACAGTTGCTAAATTATTCAATACATCAAAACTTTAGGTCAACATCTGCGTGCGCTACTTTCAGCCCCGGAGTAATACGTAATCGCTAATAAAATCAATGCTTTGATGCAATACTCTAGGTGAAAATCCTAGCACCCCTCAGGCAAAATCCTAGCCGCGTTAGGGAACAAATTCTTACGTACTGTCGGGGATTAGTCCCGATTTTATTTCGCGAGCCTTTTGCGATGATACGTGTCCATGACAGACGCGAAAGCGTCCGGGGGCAGATGTTCTTGTTCGTGAAATGTTTCACGAACCCCTTCGGTCGGCTGAATGTGTCGAAAAATATAGTTACTTGAAAAAGGAATCAGCGTGATGAATCAGCTACGCACGATCTTAACAGTTGGCGGATTAGCTAGTGTCTTGGGTGTTTCCTTGGCGACGGGCCTGAATATAAATGCAATCCGCAAGCAAATAGATCGCGTGGATTCATGGCGGGCACCCGCTTCCGCTAAGTCGAAGGCGAACCCGATTCCCGGTACTTCGGCCGTCATTCGCGCGGGCAGGAGCCTGTTTTCCGCCAATTGTGAAGCGTGTCACGGATCCGATGGTACGGGGGATGGGCCGACCGGAGCATTTCTAAGCCCGCATCCGGCCAATTTAACCACGGCATCGTTTTGGTCTCAGGGCGAAGGTGCCATCTTCTGGAAAATCACGCATGGTCACAGCCCCATGCCCAGCTTCCGCGATTCACTGAGCCGCAAACAGCGCTGGGAAGTTATTGATTATCTCAAAAAGCAATTTGATAAGCATTAAGCAACTAATTATTGAGTTATCGTGTTGACGAAAAATATCGTGGATGTTAGAAAATGATCCTAGGAGCCTGTCCGAGTAATGGCCGGGATTGCGATGGGTCTGAAATGTCCCGTATGCGCGGCGGAGGATCGAGCCGACTCTTAATAATGAGTCTGCGAGATCCGACAACAAAGCAGA
>JAJZCT010000267.1 GCA_021828925.1 Planctomycetota bacterium | reverse complement strand
GTTGATGGAAAGCATTTTTTCGCACTGCCGGAAATGTGTAAACCCTTCCTCGCGCAGATGGCCCTGCGCGCGACGTTAACATTGCACAACGTGTCCTGGCTGAAACCGTATTATCCACGACTTGCTGATACGTTGTGGTACTGGCGACACGCCCGGCGGTCCTCCGATGGTCTGTTCACCTGGTTTGACGGAGTGGAAAGCGGCACGGACAACAGCCCGGCGGTCTTCACCGTACCGGCCGACCGCACGGAAGGGGTGGACTTGGCTTGTTATATTTACCGCGAATATCTGGCCATGGCTGATCTGGCGAGCTTGTTGGGAAAACCCGCCGATGTTCGGCTTTATCAGCAACGCGCTGCAAAACTTAAACACCTGATTCAAAAAAGGCTGTGGGATGCCAGCGCCGGCACATTTTACAATCGCAACTGCCGCACCGGCGCATTTATCCGCGTGCCGGAATGGACCAATCTGGTGCCGCTGTGGGCGCATGTGGCCACGAGACGGCAGGCACAGATTCTGATTAAGCGTTATGTGCTTAACCCGCACGAGTTCTGGACCCGTTATGGCATACGCAGTCTGGCTCCGGGAAGTCCCGCTTACCATCCTGTGCACGGCTACTGGCAGGGGCCCATCTGGATTGTCAGCGATTACATGGTTATGCACGGTCTGATGAATTACGGTTATAACACGCAGGCCCGGCTTTTGGCCCGTAACACGGTCGCCACTTTGTTAGGAGATATAAAGGCCACCGGCGGAATGCACGAGACATACAACCCAAATACAGGTGCGGGCCAGAATGGCGGTTACTTCAAAAGCTGGGACATGCTCGGAGCGTATATGATTCGAGAAGCGTATACCGGTGAGGATGCCGCGAAAATACCAACGGTAGCGCAGCTCAAGGCGGCATGGAACAACCATGGCGCATCAGCATTACAGTAGTGTGCGTGCGTATTGTTTAAGATTCGGCGATCGCTGCCAATCCATCGCGCCCCCGCGGTGCCGGGGGCAGATCCACCGGTGGCAAACGCAACGCGGTTAGAGAGTCATGTTAGCCGGCACATTCATGTGCCGGTGTTCTGCCGGGTGTGGCGCCGCACAACGCCCCCCGATTGCCGCAACAAAGGTTGCCCACGCCCCCCAAAAATTCCAATATTTTATTGCGCGGAAGCGAAGTGCCGACGACAAAATGACAGCAGCAAGCAAGCTGCCGGCAGGGTTCGTACTGCCTTGGGCCGGTAGTTGCTTCCGTGATTCCATTTTAATTGTATGTACATATCTGTATCAAACACGATGGATTGTATGATGTTACGAACGCGGATTTCTCTCTGAGCCTGTTTGGAAACTCCGCCGGGAGCGTTGGGGCGGCAAACGGCCGTCTGCGGCGTATTCGATCCTCAACATATTCCGGAATATGCTTCGGATCTGCGTCCTTGCATCCGTCCATTTGCCAAGCCAATGAACCCGCATCGGCCTTTTCAAATAGGCTTTTACGCAGGAGGAACGCTAAAATCCGGCAGCCACTTGCTTCCTGCGAGGGTTGTCGGCAAGAGGGGCTTAAGGCTGCTTTCCAGACTCCGATGACTTCGTCACATGGAATCAGGCGGCAACCCTCCGAACGTCTCGGACGGTCCCCAAACGTCGCAGGCCCCGCTTCACCTTTTCGCAGGTTCCCGCGGACCAATCCAGATCGAAATGCAATTGCTGAAGGTGCGGTGGCAGCAGTGCCACCAAAGGCCTGCCGTTATACGTTTCAATCGGACTTGTCGCGGTCCCATGACTACCATAGGATATATAAGGATCGGCTGGTCCGGTTCCCGGAGAATTGTATGACAACGCAGCAACTCGAAAAATTTTTCAGGAAAAAAGCCCAACGGTCGCGCTCGGTAAGTTCCGCAAAACTTCGCCAGCGGTGGCTCAATGCGGTAAGGGATCTTTACATTGAAATCGAGACGAAATACCTGGCGCGGCTGATCAAGGATAAGGTTGTCACAGTCAGCCGAAGACCCAAGACAATGTTTGAAGAGTCGCTGGGCGAGTACAGCGTCGATGATTTAATAATCAATGTGGGCGACGAGAGCGCCGTGTTCTCACCGAAAGGTCGTC
Organism: Planctomycetota bacterium; assembly: GCA_021828925.1. The sequence continues at coordinate 3,380 of JAJZCT010000267.1, read as the reverse complement.
TGATTGTCGGTGCGCAGGGGCGTGTGGATCTGGAAGGCGAACGCGCAGTTGTCACGCTTGTACTGAATCCCGGCCGATGGTCCATCGTGGCTTCCCGCACACCAACGCTGCGACTTGTACCCTTGAGTGAGCAATCGTTGCTTGAGGCCGTTAAGGATGTCATGCGGGCATGAACGGATTGTTTGGCCAAAACCGAATTTTGACGATTGCCGATGTTTCCCAACTTCACGAGAAGATTCATCTCGCCATTAACAGCCAATTACGTCAGGAAAGGGCGGCGCAATGCCCTCAAGCTGATGCCATTTTTTTTGGCATGACTCCCGGTGAGGTTGACGCTTTGTTCCTCCGGATCGACCAAATGGCGATGCTTGATTTGCTTTCGACTGTCGAGGCGCACCTGCGAATGGATTTTCAGAATCGCGTCCGGGAAAAGAGGAAAGATGCGCTTTCAAGGCAGTTCCGGAGCGTGGCAAAGCGTCGGCATCACCGAATCCGGCTGAAAGAGGATATCCTCGCTGGCTGGAGCGAACACTATCAGGGAAGCAAAGTCTCAATAAACGACTTCAATGCTGCGCTGAAAGTACGGGATTGGTTGGCGCACGGGCGGTATTGGGTCCCTAAGTTCCAACCGGGATATAACAGGATTGTCGTGCGGGACATTTGCAATAATCTTGCTCAGGCTTTATTCCCGCCCTCCTGAATGGGACTATGAAACGATTCGTGGCATACTTGCTACCGCAGAATTCCCGCGTGGCGGTCAAACGCGGATTGTACAATGGCCTCTGTATCCACAGCCCGCAATTGTTGTGCGATCAGCCACCCGATTTCTCCGCGGCTGAGCCGGCGAATGGATTTTGGCGGGTTACGAAAAGATATGCCCGTATCGGCGGCCCGTGCGGGCACCGGGCTCGTAGTTGACACTTCCTGTGAATCCTCGCTGGTAATCGAGTTCCTAACGTCATCATTGGCTGCCGCATTGCCGCAGGCTGTCCGTTGATCGCAGTTTGTTGCCCGTTGCAGAATCGCCCACGTTTCCGGTGCCACCTTCTTGCTGATGGCCAGCATGGTAGCCTCCGGATTGGCCGGGATTCCCACCAGGCTGAATTCCAGCAGTTCCCATTGGCGATAAATGCGCCGGGCTTTTTTCAGTTCCGGCCGACGGACGATTTCTTCGGCGGTGGGATTGGAATATTCACCCGGCAGAAAACCCACGCTGTAACTGTTTAACACGCCATCCTGGGCCAGCGCGAACATATCGCGGCCGAATTGCGTTTTATCCGTGCACCGGTATTTCGCCAATATCCGCTCACCGCTTTTTTTCACCCATTGTGCCGCACCCAACGGCAGCGCGGTGTCATGGTTATAAAACACCGTCAAGCCGGCATAATTTTTTCGCAGCAATCCTTCCGGTAAAACCACATCGCCGTCGCGATCCACGGCGGGTGTGGAAATGCACGCCACAATCTCCCGTCGGCCTGCTTGCACTTCAATGAGTTGTCCTTCAAATGCTTTTCGCAATATCGACATGGCGAACTCCTGATTTTCGCTTTTTTATTTATGATTCACCGGTGAAACGATTTCACCATGAATGTTGTGATGCCTGTGACAGATTCCGCAAGTTCTTTATGGTCCTGACCCCTGGTTTTCTAACTCTGCCGTTACCGGCACCATCAGCCAAATCCATTCTCCAATCCAGCTCCAACCCAGCTCGGCATCGCATATACCCGCCGCACAGGGAAGCCATGCACATCCGTCACTCATTATGTCAAGTCCTGATCTAAAGTTGTCACATTATTGTTCCTTATTCACATCCAAGTTTAGCTTCCATTGGGGGTTCGCGTGGGGGCCTGCGCAGCGAAGGGAGGGCGAGCGCAGCGAGCCTGACCGAAGCGGAGCAGGCCCCCCACGCGACGCGACGCCCATCACCCCTCCAGGACGCGGGCTCTCGCTTCCCAGCCTACGGGTTCCCGGCTCGGATGCCGCGGTATTATCCCATCCCTATGCACCGCCGACGGTACTCGCATACTCAGGCTCCCGTGTGGGCGACTTTGGTTGTAAATCAGAACCGCCTGTTGCACCAATGCCTGCACCATCGCCTTCTTCGGAATGCTTTCGCCAAGGCCCAATTCCTGCTTGAGTACCCCGTTTAATCGTTCCGCCTGGCCATTCTCATAACAGTGGTTCTCCTCCGTCATGCTTATCCCCATACCAGCCGCCTGTAACTGCCTTATGTACGCCTCACAGCAGTACTGGCTGCCGCGATCCGAGTGATGGATCGCATACGCATCCGATGGCAATTGCTCGATCGCCTGCGATCCAGCCCGCATCGCGCCTTCCATCTCCAGGCTGTCCGAACAGTCAAAGCCTACAATTTTGCGGCTGTAGGCATCCATCACCAGGCTCAGATACATAAATCCCTCATCCGTCCGGATATACGTTATATCGCTGACCAGAACCTGATGGGGACCTGTAATCGACATATCACGGATAATGTTGGGATATACCGCAAATCCATGCCTGCTGTACGTCGTGCGGGATCCACGCTTCGGGCGTTCTATGAGCATATTATTCCGCCTTAACAAGCTAAATACTCTATCCCGGCCTATCACCACACCCGCCCCTTCCAGTTCCGGTACGATCCGGTGCAGCAGCTTCCGGCACCCCAGACGCGGCATGCGCTGACGCTCTTTCCGCACCAATTCCAAAATCAAGGCCTCATCCACCGTCAAACGTTCCCGAACCAGCCGGGATTTGTAATAATTCTGCCGCGTCATGCCCACTAAGCCGCACAGCGACTTGACCCCACGCGGTTGCTGCTCTACGCCGATGTGGACCGCTTCCCATCGGACTTTTTTTTAAAGTCCTCCACATCCTGACCCAACTGCTCGCAGGCCAGCTTCAAAAATGCCGCGTTCAACACGTTCTCCGCCTGCGTTTTCCCCAACGCCTGCTCCAACTGAGCTACGCGCTTTTTGTACTCCCGTATCTGATCTTGTTCATCTGGCTTTTCCACACGCACCACCTTTGCTTGTAAATGATTCTTACCGTATTTATTGATCCATTTCTGCACCGTTGTCGCGCCGGGAATCCCGTGGTGCAACCGCGCCTGGGTAATCGACTCGAATCGACCATTCTCCAACTCTTCGACCACCTGCCGCTTGAAGCACTCACTATACCGCTTTATAACCCGTATTCGCATATCTTAACTCCTGATATTTCCATTGCCAAAAGTGACAACCTATATCAGGACGAGACATTATTGGTCATTGATCATTGCTCACTGGTCATTGCTTCCCGGCGTGCGGAGATGTGTCTCCCATATCCGCGCAGTCCGCTTGGAGAGTTTACCCCGTGCGCGCCGGGGCGGTCCATCCCGTCCC
>JAJZCT010000266.1 GCA_021828925.1 Planctomycetota bacterium | reverse complement strand
TTCCGGCCAAATGCCGTATTCGCGCATCCAGCGGTTGAGATTGATAAATCAATTCCGTCGGAAACTGCACCGCCCATTTTGCGTGTGAGATATGTCCATATACTTCGCCATTAATAAAATTGGCAATACGTCCAAAAAATATGCCAATCGGTGCGACCATTGCGCCACAATCCACCAGATTTAGAAAACGGTATCCCCGGCGTCTTGCAAACACATATGTCGCCGCAAAAACGCCAACGATACCACCATGCGCGGCCATGCCGCCATCCTGTATCTTCAGCAAGCCCCAATATGGAAACGGCGGAGAGAAATTGGTGAACATGCTGGGCCTGTACAGAATCGCTTCCCCCAGCCGACCACCGATTAATACACCAAAAATAGCGACAAAAAGGACAAAATCGGGCAATTGCTCCATCGGCAGCAACATGCGCCCTGTACGGATAAAACGTTTCATCAGCAGATAGGCAATGATAAAACCCAGCAGATAGGCAGTACCGTACCAACGGATGCCAAAGCCTGAATTCCCCCACCGCCAGATAAATGGGTTAAGCGTTTGAATGTAATAAGCCAGCATCAAATTATTGTGTCTCCATTCAAGTTAAACCCCGTCCAGTTCCCGCGCCCCCGGCGTGGTTACGGGAACTTGGAGCCGAGAACATGGAACCTCGAACTTCGAATTTCGCAACCAGCATCTTGCAAAAGCGAATCGCTTCCAAAGTCTCCTAGCTCCTAACTCCTGGCTTCTAACTCCTCTCCTTACCCGCGTACTTTACCGGAAGTTCAATATTTCTTACACTGGCGTATCTGCCTGGTGCCCCGCAAACGATTTGCGGTGTCGCCGATTTGTTTTCCCTGTGACGGAAGGAAATTCTGAATGTCGTTTACCAAGTCGCAACGTCTGCAAGCTCTACCACCCTATTTGTTTATTGAAATTGACCGAAAAAAGCGGGCGCTGCTGGCTGCGGGAAAAGATGTCATTAACCTTGGTGTCGGCGACCCTGATCTTCCCACGCACAGATTTATCATCGATGAAATGGCCAAAGCGATATACGACCCCAAAAATCACCGCTATCCGTTTGATGAAGGGGTGCCCGCATTCCGCCAAGCGGCGGCACGGTTCATGCAGCGGCGGTTTGGCGTGACGGTTAACGCGGATCACAATATTATCACGACCATAGGTTCCAAAGACGGCATTGCCCATTTGCCATTGGCCGTTATTAATCCCGGCGATGTGGTATTGGTCCCCCAGCCCGGCTATCCGGTATATGCCAGTGGAACGATTTTCTCCGGTGGACGGGTATTTCATCTCCCGCTGCTGGAAACGCATGACTTTCTACCGGATCTGGATGCCATCCCGGAAGACGTTCGACAACAGGCTCGCCTGCTGTGGTTGAATTATCCCAACAATCCAACCGCCGCGACCGCACCGCTTAGCTTTTATGCCAAAGCCGTGGCAATGGCCAAACAATACAACTGGATCATCGCGAATGATTTAGCCTATGGCGAAGTGTATTTTGAACAGGCCCCCTGCAGCATTTTGCAGGTTCCCGGCGCGATGGATGTGGCAATTGAATTTCATTCGCTGTCCAAGAGTTTCAACATGACCGGATGGCGCATCGGCTGGGCGGTGGGCAATCCGGCGGTGGTAGCGGCACTGGCTCAGGTGAAAGGCAACGTGGATTCGGGCCAGTTTAATGCCGTTCAGGTTGCCGGTGCTGCGGCCCTGGAACATTATGATCATCCGGACGTGAAAAAGCAGATGGAGATTTACCGTCGAAGGCGTGATGAGCTGCATGGAGGACTCGCCGAAATCGGCTGGAACTTCCGCAAGCCCACCGCGGGGTTTTTCTGCTGGGTTAATACGCCGAAAAATATCGGCTCAATGGATTTGTGCAACCGTCTGCTTGAGGAAGCGCACGTCGTGACGGTTCCGGGAGCCGGCTTCGGTCCGGCCGCGGAGGGCTATTTACGCATGGCGTTAACCGTGGACGAATCACGTTTGCGGGAAGCGGTCAAGCGTATTGGCTCGCTGAAGATCTAAAGGCCAATGATCAGGCATGGCGGCAACAGGAAAGAAGCGATTAAACCCGTGAAAACCGCAACGACACAATTTTCCAGGCACCAGACGGCGGTCGGTATTATTCTGGCCGTGGGCCTGATTGTAACAATTGTGGCGGCTTTTCAGGCGCGTGCACGGGTGATGCACCGTGAAAAAACCGGTTCCACGCGTTATGTCAACGACTTTGACCGCTGGATGGTTGTGGTGCCGCCATTTATTAACCGGCATGTGCCGTACACCAGCGACACGTTTCCAACCCCGCCGGTAACACTGGCCATCTTCGGGCCGCTGACATGGTTCTCGCCGCCGAATGCGGAATGGATTTGGGCATTATGCAAATATTTTTTCTCCGTGGGAATATTCTGGGCGGTATATCGCATTGCCCGGCAGGCGGGAGTTAAGTTGTCCATGACCGCCGTGCTGCTTATGCTGGCGGTTTGGTTCTGGCCCGCGTTGCAGGATATCCAGGAAGGACAGACCAATTTATTAATGCTGCTGCCGTTAACAATGGGGCTTTGCGCTGCGCAACAGGACCGGTCGGCCTGGAAGTGGCTGGGAGGGATTCTGGTGGGTTTGGCGGTGTGCATTAAAGTTACGCCCCTGGTATTTCTCATCTACTTTTTGTGGAAGCGCCAGTGGCATGTTGCGGGTGGAATTATCGCCGGCCTGATTTCAGGCCTGCTGTTGATTCCGGCGGCAATATTCGGATGGAGTCAGAATCTTGCCTGGCTGCGAGAATGGACACACATCATGATTGTTCCATACCTCAAGGGCGGCCATCTGACTTATTTTGTGGGTCAGTCCATTCCGGTTTTCATCGCCCGGCTTATTCGGCATGTACCCGCGTTCCCCATGCACCCGGATAAATTGCATCCGGCGCATTATGTAAATGTTATTAATGTCGCCGCTCCGACATGCGATATGATTATCCGTATCGTTCTGGTATCCATAGGGCTGATAGGATTGTGGTGGTCGCGTACATTCTTGCCGACCCTTCGTGATCGGCGATATGTGATGGAAATTGGGGGCGTGGCCGCGTTTATGCTCTGGGCCTCGCCTCGAACCTGGGTACCGCATTTCGTGACGCTTATACTCACACTCACGGCGGTTGGGATGATATTGTCCGATCCGATGGTGGCTTACATTACGCGGCGAAGAGCGCTGATCGCATTATCGATCGCGGCTTTTCTCATGTTTTTAACGACCGATGTGGCGAAAGTCTTCGGCCCCGATGGTCATCGCTGGATGTTGACCATCGGAGTATCCTTGTGGGCATCGGTATTATTGATGCTGGTGATTTTCACCACCCGATTTAAGGATCAGGCAACACCCTCCGATTTACCACAGCGCTTGAAAACGACCGCCGACGGGACCTGAACAGGAGCGCTGATCTTATGACCTCTACTTGCTATATCGCGCTGGGCAGTAACCTCGGCAGCCGGGAAGAAAATCTGCGGCAGGCACTGGCTAAGATTGCGACGATCCCAAGAACCGGAGTTGAACTGGTATCTGATTTTATCGTAACCGCTCCGGTAGGCGGCCCTCCGGGACAGAACGACTACTACAATGCCGCGGCACGTTTGCGCACAGAGCTGTCGCCGGAAGACCTGCTGGCGGCACTGGTGCGTGTTGAACAGAATATGGGGCGGGATCGTTTATGCGAGACGCGGCACGGACCGCGAATCATTGATCTTGATATTCTGCTGTTTGAGGATCGGATGATTGACACTCCGGATTTAACCATTCCGCATCCGCGTATGCACGAGAGGTTATTTGTCCTGCGGCCATTGGCTCAAATCGCACCGGAGGTTCTTCATCCCCGCATTGGAAAAACAGCCATGGCCTTATTGCGGGCATGTCCGATGGGGTCATGTGGTCCAGCGTGATTAAATACAGGATTGCCAGATGCACATTTGTAAAACGATTGATGAATTTCGGAATTTCCGCCATACGGTATCGGAAAAAAAGGTCATCTTTGTTCCTACCATGGGGGCTTTGCATGAAGGTCATGGCAGCCTGGTACAAATGGCCCGGCGTCTGGCGGGTTCCAGTGGCGTGGTGGCGACATCCATTTTTGTCAACCCCACACAGTTCGGTCCGAATGAGGACTTTCATAAATATCCCCGGCCATTTGAACAGGACGTGGCCAATCTGATCCGATGGGAAGCGGATGTCATATTTTCTCCCTCACCGGAAGAAATGTACCCAGCCGGTAGTGCAACAAGCATCGATCCCGGGCCGCTGGGGAATGTGCTCGAGGGAGCCATTCGTCCCGGGCACTTTAAGGGCGTTTGCACGGTCGTGGCAAAACTGCTGGGAATTGTTGAGCCTGCAGCGATGATTCTGGGACAAAAGGATTTTCAGCAGCAGCGAATTCTTCGGCAGATGATTACGGATTTGAATATGCCGGTGGAACTCATCACAGCGCCTACAGCTCGCGAATCGGATGGCTTGGCCATGAGCAGCCGAAACAGGTATTTATCCTCAGATCAGCGGGCCAGGGCGACGGCCATTTACCGGGCACTGTGTCACGCGCAGAATCAATACCATTCAGGCATACGGGACTCGGCGGTTCTGCAAGCAGGGATGATCGAACAAATAACGCAAGCGGGCCTGGAAGTGCAGTACGCCTTGGCCTGCGACCCCGAAACGCTCGTGCCATATACGGGCATAGTCGGCGCACCGTGTGTTCTTCTGATTGCCGCGAAACTGGGAACAACACGCCTGATTGATAATGTTCTCATTTCTTAGCCCCCATGCAATCATGCAAGCCACCCACGCCTGCCTTATTTTAATGCATGACGTACGGACAACTCGGCTAATAAATCACATACTGACTGTTTATTAGGCGTCAGGCTTGACCACGTTAAACGCTTATTTTTCCATTTTGGGCATGAAATCCCTTATTTTCAGGCCTATGCCTACATTTTGACTGCCCCTGCATTTTTCTGGCACAGCAATTGCTTAATTATCACGATGTCGGATTGGTTCCGATACTCAGGCGCGGCTCGTATGGATGCGATGCTGTTCCGCGAGAAATTGCTATTTTCGCTTTATCGGAATGGACACCGATATGCCACAACGAGCCTCACGATACTCGGTGCAGAACATGATCCGGGTATCAGGTATGGAGCAACTGTGCATCTGGGACATCACCAACAACTTCATGCGCTCGATTGCGTTGCAGGGAACCGATGCTTCGGACAAAGCGGCCGCAATAGCTGTGCAAGACACACCTGTACGGTGGTCATGAACGGAAAAAAAGTGCGGATGCTCGTTGAATCCTGGGAATTGCTTGTGGCAACAATGGTGGTTTTGGCCTTCTTTCTGAATCTCACGGGCAATAATTATTGCCCAATCCAAAATGTCGGCCAGCGCCATGGAGATAGGGCCCATCAAGCCGACTTTACAGGTAAAGCCGTACATGC
>JAJZCT010000265.1 GCA_021828925.1 Planctomycetota bacterium | reverse complement strand
AATAACACCACGTCGCGTATGCTGGTTCTATTGGTCAGCAACATCACCAGTCGATCTATCCCGATTCCCAGCCCCCCCGCCGGCGGCATTCCGTGGCACAGCGCCGCTATAAAATCATGATCCATGCGGGCCATGGAATCCTCCTCTTTTAAGCCCGCAAGCTGGGCCGAGAATGTTTCATACTGGACAAATGGGTCATTGAGTTCGGTATATGCATTGGCCAGTTCCATACCGGCGATATAAAGCTCAAAGCGCTCGGCCAGATGCGGCATCCCCGCCTTTCGTTTGGTCAATGGACATAAACCCGCAGGGTAATCATAGACAAAAACCGGTTGATCATAAGCGTTGAGTTTGGGTTCGGCCAGGCGTTCAAAGAGCGTTCCCGCCAGTACGTCATGATCAGTTTGGTCCACATCGGCAATACCATGCTCCAGGGCGCGTTGCCGCACCGCCGCCTGGTCTGTCATCGGCACGCCCACGTGCTGGGCAAATAATTCACTGTAGGCAATGCGTTGAAATGGCGGAGTAAAATCAATAATTCTTTCGCCGTAGGGAAGTTTTACCCCGCCGCCGGCGGCGGGTCCATTAACCGCAGCACGACGCGCTGCAGCCAGGGAGGCCAGGAGTGTTTCAGTAAGTTCCATCATACCCGCCAGATCGCTGTACGCCTGATACAGTTCCATCATGGTAAATTCGGGGTTGTGGCTGGTATCAATGCCTTCGTTACGGAAATTCCGGTTAATCTCATAAACCCGTTCCATGCCCCCTACCAGGAGGCGTTTAAGAAAGAGTTCCGGACTGATGCGCAAAAATAATTCAATATCCAGTGCATTGTGGTGGGTCACAAAAGGCCGCGCTGCAGCCCCGCCGGGGATCGCCTGCATCATGGGCGTTTCAACTTCCACAAATTGCCGCGCCGCCAGGAATTCACGAATCGAACTCATGATTTGGGAACGGGCGAGAAAGACATCCAGCGAATCAGCATTTGCCGCTAAATCAAGATAGCGCTGGCGATACCGTGCTTCCGTATCCGCCAAGCCATGAAATTTTTCGGGCGGTGGTAACAGCGCTTTGCCGGCCAAACCAAAATCATCGGCCCAGATAGTTATTTCCCCGGTTTTTGTATGGCCGAGCTTGCCGGAAAACCACGCAATATCCCCTAATTCCAGCAGCTTTGCCTGCTCCCATTGGGACGCCAGAAACTGTTTGGCCAGTCCAATTTGAATTTTGCCAGTCCAGTCGCTGATGGTAATAAAGATCAACTTGCCGATATCACGAAGCAGCGTAATACGTCCGGCAACTTTAGCCGATGGCCCGCCATCATGGGGTGTTTCGGCGGTGTGCAAGCTTCGCGCCGCCGCCGTGGACATCAATGCTTCAATGCGTGAGCCGAATGGATCTGCACCACTAGCCCGCCATTTCTCCAGCCGTGCAAGGCGGAACTTAAATTCTGGATTATCTGACTGAAGCATGTTTCCTCAACTACATTCAACAAAGCAATGTATTGTAGCGGTCAATGCTATCCGTGAAAACTGCCCTCATAAATCACTGCCGCCGAAAGTACGATTCAGGTTAAACGGCATGGACGACGAGGAGTTAGGATATAGACGTTAGAATGCTTCGGAAGCGCTGCCGCTCAAGGATTAGCGAGTCAGGAATAAAGCAGGCCGAGTAAGGGGAGAAAAGGGTATGGACGTGCCAGCGCTTCGGGAAAATGCCGGATCCTAAAATGCCAAGTTCCACGCTCCATCCGCGGTGGCGCAGGTGATCCGTGCCATCCATTACATTATACAAGGCGGCAAGAACGTCCGGCCACCGCTATAATCGGGCAGGATGCTAAACGGAGCGCGACTTGCGATGAAATATGAGCTGATTGTATTTGATATGGATGGCACTCTGACATTCGACGCCCTGGATTTTGATACACTGCGGAAAGAACTGGGACTGCAGGTGCGGCATCCGATCTTGGAGTGCATCGACACCTTGGGACCCAATGAGCGCCAACAGGCTTGGGAGACGTTGCATCGGCATGAGGCGGTGGCGGCGGAAAAATGCCAACTACGTCCCGGTGCGGAACAGGTCCTCGAACGATTGCGCCGCCGCGGATTGAAAACCGCTCTGCTTAGCCGCAACAGTCAACGCAGCGTGGAAACTGTACTGCGCCGTTATCCAATCTTTTTTGACCACATAGCGTCACGAGATCAGGCCCCGATTAAACCCGCGGGAGAAAGCCTTTTAAGAATTTGCCGAGCCTTGCGGATCAGCGCGGAAAAGACATTAATGGTCGGAGATTATGTTTTCGATCTGCAAGTCGCAACGAATGCGGGCACACACAGCGTGCTGCTGGTTGAACCGGAGTCTACGCTTCCCTATTTCGCACAGCAAGCAACCTATCTGATTCGGAAGTTAGAGGATATTGAACTTCTGGTCGCAGCACCGGAAGAGTTTTTAAATACAACCACCCTGGCCGAGGCAACAAAACGATGAATTACTCGCGACAGCATTTTCACAATGTCCCACGGTGGGTCATGAGAACGGTGCTGGTGATAGCTGGATTAGTGCCCGCATGGCCCTACTGTGGGGTGCGGACCGCAATCGCGCAACCACCTACGAATATGTCGGCACGTGCCGAGAACCCCCATCTAAAACCGCATCACACCAAAATCCACCTGATTCTCAAGGCCTTGCAACAGCGCGGTAAGACGTTGCGTAATTTTCAGGCCCATCTGGTTGTTCAGGTACATCATTTGCGCACGGATGAAAAGGATATGAATATCGGCCATATCTGGTATCAGCAAAAAAACTCAACCACGCGATTTGATATCCGCTTTGATATGCTGGTGGTCGATGGGGCCATTGCCAAACGTCATGCGGATCACGATATTGTTTTTGACGGACGCTGGCTGATTGACCGCAACGGCAGCGCCAGAATATTCCGGAAAATCGAGATTGCGCCGCCGGGAAGAAAATTCAATCCGTTGCGCCTCGGTCAGGGACCGATTCCAATTCCCATTGGGCAAAAACCGTCGGATGTGGAAAAAGAATTTCACGTTGAACTGCTGAAAAATAAAAAAATGCCTCCGCATACGATTGGCTTAAAACTTATTCCGCGTGATAAATCGGCGTTTACCTTTGTGGAAGTGGACTTTTGGATCAATACGCACGTTTGGCTGCCGGTTAAAATTATCCGCACGGCTCCCGACGGAACTCCCACGACCGCCATATTAAGCAAGATTGTCCTGAATAAATCCATGCGGCATGATTTTCATTTATCACCGCCGGGACAGGGATGGACAGTGGTGGTGAAACATTACCACGGCCACTAAGATCACACAGTTATTCATGCGCGGCAGTGCGGGAAATTGTTGCCATCGTGTGAACACCTGCTTTGTCGCACACCGGAGTCCTATCATTAGCCGCCAAAGTAATCAGAGAGTATCTTTTTTTTGCTGCTGGGTGGATTTTGGGCGATCAAGGCGGGATCGGTGGTGACAATAATTACCCCTGCCATGGCACCGGGAAATCCGTGTACGCCGGGGCGATGGGCCGGCTGTACGCTGTGATGATAAATCTTGGAAAGTATGGCATGAACCGGGCAGTAATAGGGATAAATCCCGGGCTTGGTGAGCACCAATTTAAAGCTGTGCACGCCAGCCTTAGGCCCGGTTGTACCCATGAGCATTCCCGAATTAATGGCGGCATTCGGCTTGCCCGTGGTCGGGTTATAGCCGTTGACCATGTGCGCGCCGGTATCTTCATTAATAAAAATCACCGGCTCGCCCGGTGCAACCGCAACAATGGATTCCACAAACGCATTGGCCCCATCCATGTGAATGTAGACGGGTTTCATTGAAGCCATTGCCGGCGCGACAGCCGACTTAGCCACAAGAGGCCGCATGGGATGAAACACCAGCAGCGTGGTTGTGAGCACCGCGCCAAGAACGAAAGAAGCAATACCAATTCTAACTGTTGGGTTCATCACTTGACTCCATAATTAACAGAATTTCTCTATAAACACATCACGACGGTTTCATACGACCGCCGACGGGGAAAGGATCTCAAAAGTTTCAATTTTTACGTCTCGTCGCGACTGCCACAGCCGATGCAGCGACAATCCGCCGACGTATAGATAACCGAACATAAAAATAAGCATAAATGGCACACATGATGCGGCACGATTAAACCACAGGGCAATAATAATACACGCCAGCAAATACAATCCAACGGCCACTTCCGCAAATGGAATCCATTGCGCCTTATGGGCAAATGCCCCGGCGCGATGTTTCCATTGATCGGGGGATTCGTTCATTGCGACCCCATATTTGGGTGTCCGTACGAAGTCGCTCTGATGCCCCGTCAGGCCCTCAATAACCGCGATGGCGTTGGCCAGACTTACCCCCATTCCAATGGCCATCAAAAAGGGAACCAGTAGAATACCGGCTAAATAATTCTCTTTAATTTCCCGCTGTGCCACCACATAAAATGTGCCGGCGGAAAATGTCAGGAGTGTGAAAAGCACCGACATAACCAACCATAGAATCGGATAGGTCGAGGACAGCACACCGGCACCGGCAAAACAAAAGGCGGGGAAAAATAAGATAGCGACCAGTACTGCCAGGGGATAGACCACACCGGAAGTAAGGTGAAAAAACGCCTCAATTTTTACCCGCAAGGGCTGCGCAGAGCGCAATACCGTGGGCAGCAGTTTTACCGAGGTTTGAACGCTGCCTTTTGTCCAACGATGTTGTTGTTGCTTAAATGCCGTAATCTCCGGCGGCAACTCGGCCGGTGAGGTTACGTCGCCGAGATATTTAATCCGCCAGCCGTGCAGTTGTGCGCGATAAGACAGATCCATGTCTTCGGTGAGCGTATCATGCTGCCAGCCCCCGGCATCAACGATAGCCGTCTTCCGCCATACGCCGCCAGTACCATTAAAATTAATGAATCTGCCGCTGCGGCTGCGTGCGGTATGCTCAATAACAAAATGGCCATCGAGAAAAATAGCCTGCGATCTGGTCAGCAGCGATTGGGTTCTGTTGAGATGTTCCCATCGGGTTTGCACACAGCCAACCTGGGCATCGGTAAATTCGTTGATAACGGATCGCAGCATTTCCGGGCGCGGCACAAAATCCGCGTCGAAAATCGCTATAAATTCGCCCGTTGCGCAGGCCATGCCGTTTTCCAGCGCTCCAGCCTTGAATCCCGTGCGATTGGTTCGGTGGATATATTGAATATCAAAACCTTGTTGGCGGAATTGGTCGCAGACCTGACGGGCAATTCCGGCGGAACAATCCGTGGAATCATCGAGTACCTGAATCTGCAGTAGTTCACGCGGATAATCCAAGGCACAAACCGCGGAAATTACCCGTTGCGTGACATAGCGCTCGTTAAATAGAGGCAGTTGCACCGTAACGCGTGGCAGCGTAGTAAACTCAGGGGGCTTGGCGGGAATTTTCTTTGAATTCCGGTAATACAGGAATACTTCCCAATATCG
>JAJZCT010000264.1 GCA_021828925.1 Planctomycetota bacterium | reverse complement strand
GGATCGCTTCAAGCTCACTGCCGGGCACCTCCGCCAGCGACGGCAAGAACCGCGTTAATTTTACATCCACCGCCGGCAGATCACCTTTTTCCTTTGGCTCTCGTATCACCGCCTGTGCTTCCAGGGCGGCAACTTCCAAGAATGGCGGGGGGCCTTTGCGGTTCTTTTCCATAATTTCCCGCGGAATCTGCACCAGCTTCAGCGTTACGCCCAGTTCCTTTTCCAGCGCTGCCGTGGTCAGGCGCAAATCCATTTCAAATTCCCACGCCAGACAATAACATTCGCGCCCGCCGACCGCACTGACGGCCTTGGCCACTTCCGCGGCTTCCTCGCGTGAGAAAATGGAATCTATGCCATCAACATGGCAGAACGCATTGCCCTTGCGCCCATGCAGCAATGGCGAAGGCGTGCCGGCGGGTGCCAGGATTTCCGCCCGGAAAAATTCCAGCACCACGCGGCGATGCTCCTCATTGGCTCCGTGCAGCGTTTCTTTTTGCCACCATTGGCGTTCATACCGGCCAAGGTTGTAAACATCAAATGCGCGGTAGGGTTGATCTTCGGTGTGCAGTTTCCGCTGAAGTTCGATTAACCGCTTGCGGCTGGTGTGAATGGCAAAGCGGCCAAGATCAGCCATGATCCAGCGGCGCCCCAGCCGCTCGGCGACCGCGCCGGTGGTTCCGCTGCCGCAGAAAAAATCAGCCACAAGATCGCCCTCATTGGAGGACGCTTTCATAATGCGTTCGAGCAGTGCTTGCGGCTTCTGGGTGGCGTAGCCCGTGTTCTGCTCTTTGTCAGCGGGCTGCAGCATTGGGATCCGCCAAACATCGTCGATCGTCCGCTCGTCTGTTTCCCGGTATAGCACTGCGCCATCGTCGCCTCGGGCGTTGACCATCCGGCCACCAATTTTCTTTCTTACCAGTTGCCTAACAGCCTCCGGTCGTTTCTCCTTGATTTGCCGAAAGAACCGGTTGCCCGATTTTGCGTAGGCGATGATCGTGTCATGAGAGCGCGGGAAAAGTGGCTTTCGCGCATCATGCATTTTGTTGTAATAATACCAAACAACCTCGTTCACGAACTCGCCTTTTCCAAACACCTCGTCGAGAATTGCCCTTAGGAAATATCCAACATGCCAATCGCAGTGAACGTATAGCGTCCCGGCCTCTGAGAGCAGGCTGCGCGCTAGCAGAAGCTGATGATGCATAAGGTGGAGATATGAGTCCGTATCCTTGCCCCAAGTATCTCGGAACGCCACCATCTCCAACGCCGATTGATCTTTTTCCACGGCTTCGCCGCCATCGCCGATCGGCACATTCATCGTGAAATCCGCGCCGACATCAAAGGGCGGATCAATATAGATAAGATCAATTTTGCCCCGGAATTCCTGTAACAGACTGGCCATGACCAGCTTGTTGTCACCCCATATCAGGCGGTTGCGGAAATCATCCAGCCGCCTGGTTTTCTTATTAAATAAATCCAGTTGATTGGCCGCCGCCGCCTCGCTTCGCGGCTGATCAATGGTTTCAATCCGCTGCATCGGCATGGCCAATCCGGCCATATCGATCTCCCGCCGATTGCCATATTCATCATATTTCCCCTCCCACACCAGCTCCGTTTTCATCCTTGAAAGCGGATGCGGATTGGATGGACCAAAAGGTATCGCTGAACCGCCGCTATTATCTTGGCCCATAAGTTATTTTCCCTGCACCAATCACAATGAGCCGTATTACAACAGCAGCAGGCTCGGAAGTCCAACGGGACGATCACCCCGCGACACCCGCGCTATTACTAGGCAGGGTAGTTGGGCGGCTGCGCCTCCGACCAAGCGATACGAGAGTTATTCGGCTGGCTTGGCTGTGGACACTATCTCGCCGATGTCCCAACCTTTCCACAAGCCGGCCTCTTCCCGTTGCGCATCCATGTGTTGGTCAAGCCGCCGGACTCCGTCGTCGGGTGGTCCGAACATTAGGCCGACATGGGCCTGAAATGCAACAAGCGGTATAGTTCTACCGAGGATGTAGCGCTCGATGCTGCGCTCGACCTTCGCCAGTGTGCGGACGCAATTCCAAAACTCCCCGAGTTTCACGGATTGCGATGAAAGCGGGTCAGATTGGATACTCAACGGTGTGGCGGAATGCGCGATGAATTTGTTACTGATTGCGTTTATCTTGCTTACGGCATCCTGCACTTTTTTCTGCATCCCCATGACGAACTGGCCGATACCGAATTCTTCAAGTTCGCGAACGTCGTTCTCTCTCCATTCCTGAATTTGGGGGCCGACGGCAATCGTCGGCTCGGCTGCCTGAATGTTTTCCCAGGTCAACAGATGGGCATTATCGTGAATATCCTTAAGTAACGCGGATAATGAGTAGACGCCCCTTTTTCCGGCAATTGGACCAGTGTCGGCGAGCTTGCGAATCCTGAGCAACTGCTGGGGCCAAAAGTTTTCCGCGATAAGAGAGGACTCCGCCCAAGATATCACGCTGCGGGATGAGAGGTAAACCTGCGCGAGTTTTTCCTCGTTGAGCAGGAAAGTATATAGCCCGTGATTAAATGTAATTCGCTGGAATTGCAATGAGATACTGTTCGGCTGGTTCCCTCCGCCAGCACCGCCAAGGCCCCCATCAAGGCACTCACCCCAGCGCCGGTGTGGTTTGGCAAGCGGACACGTTGGGTCAATGGCCACATCTCGCATAAGAAAACTCCTCTCTAAAAATCCCTCACACCACCGGAATTCTGGCGGGCGTGAACATGTCCGCCACCAAGTGCGACAAGTAGCCGGCGACAACGCCAACTGCCGCGCCTCCGAGAAATTCGACGACCCATGCCGCGAGCTTCTGGAGAAACTTCAACACGGCATCACATTGGCCCTGCGCCCCGCAGCGCATTTCCGCCGATTTGCTCTGAAGGTACGCCTCAATCTTTCGGGCAGCCTCGAGAACTGTTAACGCCATCCCGCCCGCGGCCGCGCTGTGGCACGTGCTCCGGTGGCGCGGGCTGGTAGCAGGTTCCAGCCGGTCGGGTAAAAGCCCGCCAACGACACCGCCAGCAACACGCCCGACGAGTGTGGCTGACCCTCCCCCCGGGGAAAGCGGCGGCAAAAAATGCAGCGATGCCAACCCGGCGAGGGCACCAATAATTTTATGTGTTTCAGAGTTTGGCATATAATACCTCTCCGCAACGCGGATATAATTCATACAATGTACCGGCTTCGCAAAAAAATTCAACCCGTTGCGGTTTTTTTATCTTGACATACGAAACCTTGTACCGTAAAATTACCAAACGTTCTTTGAAAACCAAAAACTGGCTGGTACGGCCAAAATCTTCTGCCCGCCGCACTTCGGCGATTTTTGAAGGGCCGCGAAAAGCGCGGCCGCCTCCGTAATTGGAGGAAATCGGGCGCAGGACATCGGGATTATCCCGGTGGACGCACCGATAACACAACGCGATGCGATCTTCACTGATGCCACGCGGTGTATACTCCGATCGCCTCCCAATGGGACAGGTAGGCGATGAAATCCGTTGTACCGCAGGCAGCTTGCCTGCACCGGAAGCAGGGGCAAGGGAATGGGAACACCTTGGGTGTCCATGCTACTCCTGTCCTCGCGGCTGAGTGTCATCAACGGTGGAGTGTAAAGAGCGACGCGTCGTTCTTTCAGGATTTGGGCGCAGGGGCAACTCTGCGCAGTCGAACTTGCAGAAGATTTAAACTTAACTGGTGCTCAACTGAAGGCGTTCTTCAGGATTGCGCCAGACTTCCTCTTTGTAAACAGAAAGGAGGTGATTAACATGCGAAAGCGAAAAGTTTACCGCACCAGTCAGAGGCCAGGCAGGGGTTGCCGGGGAAAACGCAAACCCGTCCACAATTGCACGGAAGTGCAGAATTCCCGACAGCCTAAGCAGCCGGCCCGACTGGCAAAAGCTCCGCCAGAGCTTCCGTCCCGCACGGAACCCGACGTCGAACTGAAGGCAGATTGTGATCTGCACATCAGTGTGAACATGAAGGTTTCCGGGCTGAAATTCTGGAAATCCTTATCGGATTGGTGAGAGCAATTTGTTCCCAAATTTTCTGCAATATATTGCGGGGTCGCCAGTGTGCGACGCCGATTTTGCTTTATCCCGCGCGCCCAAGCGGCGGGTACCCCGGAGTGAATCATGGTATCGAAAGGAACTTCTTTAAGCTTGGCAGCACGCAGGCTTGATGCACTGAATCTGCGTGATGTTGAGCACTTGGCTCGGCACCTTTCTATTGACGTAGACGCCCTCAAGGAACTTGCCGCAAAGGTAGGAAGATACGTTCAGCCATTTTCCAAAATGGTGGGAAAAAAAATGCGGCGGCTCCACAGAACCGGAGAGCCACTGAAGGGCGTACTCGCCCGCCTGAATCGACTGTTGCAGCGCCTGAAGCTTCCAAAGGCTTTGCATGGCTCGGTCCGCGGCCGATCCTGCCTGACCAACGCGTGTCCACACGTTAATGCCCAGGCTTGGCTGCAACTGGATATCAAAGATTTTTTTCCATCAATACACCCAAAGCGGGTGTATCGCATGTTCGTTGTGGATTGCGGCTGCTCCCCCGACGTTGCAAGGCTGCTGACGCAACTTACGACCACCGAGGGCCATCTGCCGCAAGGATTTCCCACCAGCCCGGCAATTGCCAATCTCATTGCGCGGCCGCTGGCCCGGCGGCTTGCTAAATTGGCGTTTCAACACGGGGCGACGTTTACTCAATATCTCGATGATATGACCATTTCGGGGCCAGAACATGTGCTTCGGCTCAAGAATACCGCACTCAAAATCATCCGGCAGGCGGGGTTTTCCATCAGCCCAAATAAAGTCAAGGCAACGCGAAAGGGCCAGGAGTGCATTGTGACCGGAGTACGCGTGGATGGCGGCCTTGACGCGCCAACCGCGCTGAAGGAGTCTCTTAATTCTAATATCATTGCCCTTGAAAAATCAGCCAGCGGCATCACCTCGCAGGAACTCGCCTCACTAAGCGGCTTGGCAGCGCACGCCATCCGCCTCAATCCCCGGTTCGGCGAAAAAAGCACAAGGCGCGTGCAGCGCCTTGCAGCACGGGCGAGGCCCCGGGCAGGAGAGGCACAACCTCCCGGTTTCCATTTTTCCCAGTAATAGCAACAGGCCATGGAGAATCGCCAAGGAATGCACTGGTCATCCCGGGATGGAATGACCAACCGGTACGATATTTGCCGCGCCGTTGTTGACTTCACTGTGATTGATATAGGTGCCGCCAGACAGCACCAGCGGCAATACTCGCTTTTCGCTAACCTCCGCGCCCTATAGCTTCCCCAATACCGCCGCGCACCAACGCTTCCAACCAAGCGAAGCCCCGCGTCGTTAACAATATCGCTCATCGATCATTGCCCAGTGCCCATTGATCCGTGAGAGTTGCCCCCGCTGCTTGAAAAGTAAATAACCCGCCCATTGTCGGCTGTAACCCGTAACCTAAGCCGGCTCCTAACTCCTGCGTACTCGTAACTGCAACCCG
>JAJZCT010000263.1 GCA_021828925.1 Planctomycetota bacterium | reverse complement strand
TTTGGCGATTTCCAACCTAATCATATTATTTTCGTCTCACTATTTTGACTTGGCCATCAACTGTGGAAAATTCTGCTCGTAATAATCAATTAAATTCTGGAGTCCTTAATAATAACACCCTCACAACCCGCATGGGCCGCTTTATTCCTCCGGTGAAGATGTATTCTTCCTTATAGGAGGAAATGTATCGTGCTGTGCATAATAAATGAGTGTTATTATTAAGGACTCCAGAATTTAATTGATTATTACGAGCAGAATTTTCCACAGTTGATGGCCAAGTCAAAATAGTGAGACGAAAATAATATGATTAGGTTGGAAATCGCCAAACTTGCGGAAATGGGGGAATTTCCGGCATCAAAAGCCGCTGACGTTGCCTTGGTTAGGCAGAGGCAGGAGCTCCTGAGCCGCGTCACTCCGCCGATCTCGGACGATGAGGCAAAAGAATTGATTAGGGTATTTGGTCCGGATGATTACTACGGGCTTGCATGGACGGTTCTACATTTGATCGAGAGCTCGCCCCATTGGCCATTGGTGGAATGCCTTTCCCGCGGCTCGAATGAGTGGATCGTTCGCCTTAGAGACCGGGCTGCGAAGAAGGAAGGTCTCAAGAGGTAATGAAGGTATGGTCGCGATCGGTGACGGAAGGATAAATGGATCTCCAACCCGAATAATTCAAGACAAGTGGGGCGGTTATAGTGGCCAGGGGTATAATCCATATCGGAGCAGATATAAAGGAATAGACGCTTGGTCGTGTTGAACGAAAACTTTCACCACAAAGACACAACCGTGCCACGGCGCGGGTTACAGGTTACAGGGGCTGGACGAGCATTCAGGAGTTGGGAGTTAGCACTACAGCGCGACTTCGGCCTTTGAGGGCCAAAAACACCCCTCAGAATCCTGATTTTCCGCGACTAACTCAACGGGAGATTGGGAAGTCGCGCTGTAGTATTAGGAGTTAGAATGCTTTGGAAGCGCTGCGCTGCTAAGTGCGAGTTGCTAGACGCAGGTTACGCCTTACAGCCGGCCGGAAAATCTGTGCAATTCGGGAAATCTGTGGATCATTTTTCCACCCCCGTCGGCCGTCCTCCGTTTTCCTCCGCCGCCTGTGGTGAACTTCACTGATCAAAGATCAATGACCACGGATCAAAAATTCGGAATCTCCGATGGTTTGTTCATTGATCATTGAGCGCCGTCGCGGTAAAAGTCGCCGCGAGGGTATACGGCAGTGGGTGGAATTCTCTGTAAAACCGGCGGGGGTTGATCGATTGCGGCAATGAGTTGCAAACGCGGAACGTGCCGAGTCAACCGCGCCGAGCCGAAGCACATTGTGTCATCAGATCCCATTTCCGCGGATAACTCAACGCTGCCGCATTGAGCTAATTATTCGCATCACGGTTGGATGCGGTATGCGGTGGCGGAAATTATCCGCGTTTCAACGCGGCACGCACTGCACGAATCGCGCCGGGCGGAAAACATCGTGTCATCAAATCGTATTCCGCGGATAACTCAACGCTGCCGCATTGAGCTAATGGCGCATTTCACGGTTGGATGCGAAATGGCGGGCGGTGGGTGGAGGGGATGATTGTAATCCTCACTGATTTGAATGCAGGGTGAAAATGGTGGCTTCGGGGGGGACGCGGAGGCGGATGGGGACGCTTTGGCCTAAGCCGGTGCTGACGTACATGCGTTTTTCTTCGGGGTATGCGTCGGGGGCGAGGGTGTACCAGCCGCGGATATATTGGCGGTGTTTCATGGGGACAAAAAGCGAACCGATGAGGGGCAGGCGCACCTGTCCGCCGTGGGTGTGGCCGCACAGCATCAGTTGCCAGGGGAATTGGCGGAGAATTTCAAAGCCGTCGGGATTATGCTGCAGGCAAATGCAGGCGGCGGCGGCGGCGGGAATGCCAGCAAAGGCGGCGTGGCCATCAGCATTGCCGGTCCAGAGTTCATCCAGTCCCACAAAGTAAAGGGCAGAGTCTTCACGTGCAACGCGGTGCTGTGTGTTCCGCAGCAAGGTTACGTGGTGTTTATCCAGGAGGGTTCGCAAGCGTTTATGAATGGCGCGATGGGCGGAGCGCGGCCCGACATGCCGCCACGAATACTCGTGATAATCATGATTGCCGAAAATGGCCAGCACACCATCGGCAGCGTGCAGCAGGGGCAGAAGGGATTCGAGTTTTTGCAGTGAGCCGGCGCGGTATTCGATCAGATCACCGGTGAGAACGATGATATCCGGCTTATCCGCCACAACCGTCTCGATCACGCGGCGTAAATAGCGATGATCTGTGCTTCCGGTATGTAAATCGGAGAGTTGTGCAATTTTATAACCATCGAAAACGCGGGCCAGATTTGGCATGGCGACATTAAAACGCGTGAGCTTCCAGCGTTTTGGCGCAATAAAGCGCGGCCAGATTAGTGCGGACAGGCTGTAAAAGCCAATGGATTTAATCACAGCCGCCAATGAGCCATGACGGAATATCATTTTTTCAAGTCGGCGATTACGCAGCGATTTTTCAACGTCAAACTGGGGCGTGTTGCGTTTTTTTCGGGCCATCGGCAGTTCCGGAATTGTTACCGTTTCAACTTCAAGGGAGCCTGTCGAGCGGGCTGGAAGCCCGCACCACAATTCAGGAGGTAAGCTGGTAGCGAATGACAAATTTACTTTGCACCGGTTTGCCGGAGAGGATATTGGGCAAAAACCGTGCCTGCATCAAGGCGTTGATAATTGCCTGATCAATACCGGGATGGCCGGAAGATATCAGTACTTTTACAGCGGCCACCGTGCCGTTCCGGCGAATGGTCAACTGGAATTTCGGATTGATCAGATGCGCCGGCAACGCAAACTGATACTTGAGCGGTAAAATCGGATTGGGCGGCGGTTTGACAATGCTGCCACCCCCGCCAACGCCGGCCCCGCGGCCGCGCCCCGGTCCGGAGCCAGTAGCGGAACCCAGGGCGGTCCGGGATCCGGGCTTGAATAGTTGAATCAGTCCGTTGTCCCCCCCACCGCCGGCGGCATCGGGCTGGGTGCCGCGGGAAGCCACCTGCGGCCCGCGGCTGCGAGTGCGTTGCGTATGGCGCTGCGTGATTTTAATACGCAAGGTTTTGGGAGCCAATTGGTGCGCCGGCGCCGCCCAAACGTTGTGATCACTGTTAATACCGATGATCGGCAGCGCCGCATGCAGTGGATTGGTGTTATCCAAAAGCGCCAAAGCCGGTGTATGCGGTGTAAAAATGGGCTTATCCGGCAAATCAGGCGGCGCGGGCATCGGGCCGGGGCGCCAACGCGTTGCTGGATTGGACGGTGTTGAATTTAATCCTGCGGATTGAATAATCCCCCCGATGGCCGTAGCGGTTCCTGCACCCTGCCCCCTGCTGCCACCCCCGCCCATGGGATGCCACATCACAAGCCACCAGACCGTCGCCACGAGTCCGGCTTCAAAGAGCACGGCCAGCAAAACGCAAATTAAGGCGGAGACGGGTATCACCCATTCTTTAAGCCGGAGAATAATAAATCGTCGTGTTTCAGCCAGCCAGGCCAGTTCGGCGGCTTCTTCGGGTAGTAACGCATGGGACGCAGTCAGGGCGATGAGATCTGATGGCGCCGCCGTATCGCTGAGGTCTTCGGCGGGAATCGTGATATCAATGAGAGTGTAAGGCTCCGCCGAGGCACCATGATCCTCAGGAAGATGTTGGTCTTCAGGTAATGCAGCACCATGATTTTGCGGAGAAAATTCCGCCGTGGGGACTGGGACATCCTCTTGACAGCGGGCCAGAAAATAAACCGGAGTTTCACTCATGATGTCACACGGCACGGGCCGTAAAGTCCATAAAAGCTTTCCGGTCAGTCCGCGAGGCCGCTGTCAACTTACGGAAAGCACCTTGTAATGAATCTCACCACGGGGCACGGAAACGCGTACGAGCTGTCCGACCCGGGCACGCATCAGCGCCTCACCCAGCGGGCTTTTAGCGGAAACTTCCATGATCTCGGAATCGGAGTTAAACGCCTCTGTATTTAATTCCCCGACGAGCCGAAATGTTTCTTCGTCGCCATTTTTCTGATCCCGCACCTTCACCGTACTGCCTAAAAATACCATATCCGCGGGAATATCATCGGGATTCACAACCGATGCGGCACGCAGGCGGGCTTCCATATCTTTAATACGCGCTTCTAATAAGGACAGTTCTTCGCGGGCGGCGTGGTAGTCGGCATTTTCCTTCAGATCGCCTTTCTCGCGGGCCTCGGCGATACGCGCCGAAATAAGCGGACGCTGGTCAATCATGTGCTTAAGTTGCGCCTCAAGCTTCTGTTTTTCTTCCCTGGTTAATAATTGCATTTCCATGCGATACCTCGCTTGCAGTAAATTAAAACGTCCGCCATGCCGGCTTGTTGCCGCACAGGCATCCACCACTATATTACGTCAGTTCAAACCGAGAAACGTCATCATGTGTTGATCGTAAATATCCTGCGCGGCGGAATCGGTCAGGTTCAGGCGCAGTTCATTGATCACTTTGGTACCCTCGCGAATCCAGAGCTGAAAACAGGGTCCGCATATACTGTTGTAAATCTGTTCGCCCTGTGCCCCGCTGAAGGGAGGTTCCTTCATTTTCGGGCCAATGCGTCCGCACCGGCGACATTGAATGTTACCGGCGGACGCCAATTCCGGCGTCAGAACCGCCTGTCTGGCTTCGGGCATGGGTGATCCGAGTTCCTTGAGCATATCGGCCATCTGATTTCTGGGCATCAAATCACCATGTTCATCCGCAACACGGTATCCGCGCGTCAAGGTGTTTATCGCTCCTTCCGGGTCTCCGACGCCGCGCTGGGCCTGGGCCAGGAGGACATAAACCGGGGACAACTCCGCCTTGAGTTGTAACGCACGCATCAGTGCGGGAATGGCCAGTTTATACATCCGGCCTTCCACATACGCCCTGCCGAGAGACATAAATCCCAGTTCATTGTGCGGGTCGGCTTCGGTCATGCTCTTGAAGCGATCTATGCGTGCCTGTTCCACCATACCCAGAAAACTCCTTAGGACAACAGCCCGATACGCTGCGACATAAGCAAAACGTATGCAAACCAGTATCCACAAGATTCTACCGGCTAATCGTGGCGGAACAAAGCGTTTGGTAATGTCTTTGCACAGGCGGGCGTGGCAATTTTTCCGGGCAGGGCCGAAATAACGCTGAATCTGGGCAAAATCGCCGCGTCTGGCACCGGGTAACCGGTCACGACCGCTTAGATCAGGACTGGGTGGAGTTGGCAGCTGGAACCCGGAATTTTCTGGGAGGGCTTCGCTGCTATGTTGGTTGCGTCCGGCGGGGGCGCGGCCAGCGAGCTGGCCGGCTAAAATGGGGATTTGTGATCTCCTTGGGAACTGCAAGCTGTAACTTAATCTGCAATTCCGGCCGTTAGGTGGAGAGGCTCCCAGCATCGGGAATGGGTGCTGAGTCCGCGACGGCCAGAACAACGGCGTTGATCGAAGCGGGCTGCATGGCGGCGGGAAGTTTGCGAAACGCC